>CAZZEE010000133.1:0-3973 GCA_964652695.1 uncultured Cytophagales bacterium | reverse complement strand
GTGGCTCTTGCTTTTCTTAGAATATGCTTGCAAAGATTCTAAACAGTCTCTAACATAAGGGTGGTCTCAGGAGCTTCTCCTGACACTCCTTGATGAATTGCCACGGTCACTTCGTACCCTCGCAATGACGAAACATAGTAAGCCAATAAAGACACATTACCAACTCAAATATTAAACATGGCTAACGACTTAAGATTTTTACGAAATATCGGCATCATGGCGCACATTGATGCTGGTAAAACCACTACTACTGAACGTATCCTGTACTATACAGGACTCACCCACAAAATAGGGGAGGTGCATGAAGGAGGAGCTACAACGGACTGGATGGAACAAGAAAAAGAACGCGGGATCACCATCACTGCTGCCGCTATCACTACTTTTTGGAAGTACCCTACTGTGCAAGGAGAAGCCACTAGCAATACGAAAGAATATACTGTTAACATCATTGATACCCCCGGTCACGTAGATTTTACCGTGGAAGTAGAACGTTCTCTACGTGTCTTGGACGGTGCAGTAGCCCTTTTTGATGCCGTATCTGGTGTAGAGCCTCAGTCAGAAACCGTTTGGCGGCAGGCCGATAAATATAAAGTTCCTCGTCTTTGTTTCGTTAATAAGATGGATAGAGCCGGTGCGGACTTCTTTAACACGGTTTCAGAAATCAAAGATAAATTGGGTGCTAACCCTATTCCTTTACAAATCCCTATAGGGAGTGAAGATAAGTTTAAAGGAGTGGTAGATCTGATTTCTAATGAAGCTATTGTCTGGAATGAAGAAGACTTGGGTATGACTTACAAGGTTATACCGATACCAGAAGACCTCAAAGAAACTGTTGGTGAATGGCGCCAAAAGTTAGTGGAAAACGTAGCAGAACATGATGATGCATTATTAGAGCAATTCTTTAGCGATCCCAACAGCATTACTGCCGAAGAACTGATGACTGCTATCCGCAAGGCTACTATCAACTTTTCAATAACCCCTGTATTGTGCGGATCTGCTTTCAAAAACAAAGGCGTGCAAGCTCTATTAAATGCGGTTTGTGCTTATCTGCCATCCCCGTTAGACCTACCTCCTGTACATGGCACCAACCCTGACACAGGAGAGGAAGTAGCTAGATACCCAGATGTGAAAGAGCCTTTTACAGCATTGGCCTTTAAGATTGCTACGGATCCTTTTGTCGGTAGGTTGGCATTTATGCGGGTGTACGCCGGTAAGCTAGATGGCGGTTCTTATGTGCTCAACAACCGAACTGGTAAAAAAGAACGTATCTCTAGGCTAATGCAGATGCATGCTAATAAACAAAACCCCATTGAAAGTATAGAAGCAGGTGATATATGTGCGGCTGTAGGATTTAAAGACATTAAAACAGGTGATACACTGACAACTGAAAATAACCAATTAGTTCTAGAATCTATCACCTTCCCAGAACCCGTTATTGGCTACTCCATAGAACCTAAAAAACAGGCCGATGTGGATAAGCTTTCTATGGCTATCTCCAAGCTAGTCGAGGAAGATCCTACTTTACATATCGAAAACAACGAAGAGACAGGTCAAACTATCATGCGAGGTATGGGTGAGTTGCACTTGGAAATCATCATCGACCGACTCAAACGAGAGTTTAAGTTAGAGATTAACCAAGGTGCTCCGCAGGTGGCCTACAAGGAAGCTCTTAGCAGCACCCTACAACATAAGGAAGTATATAAAAAGCAAACTGGTGGTAGAGGTAAGTTCGCAGACATTGTGTTTGAAATAGGTCCTCGAGCTGACGATCAACTAGGTCTAGAGTTTGTCAATCAAGTTGTAGGAGGAGCAATCCCTCGAGAATTTATACCCGCTATTCAAAAAGGATTTACTGCTGCCATGTCCAATGGCCCGTTAGCCAACTATCCGGTAGAAGCTATGAAGGTCAAGCTGATTCATGGGTCCTACCATGAGGTAGACTCGGATTCACTTTCTTTCGAACTGGCAGCTCGCGTAGGTTTCAGGGAAGCGGCTAAAAAAGCTAGCCCAGTATTGATGGAACCTATCATGACAGTAGAGGTAACTACGCCCGATGAATTTACAGGTCCGGTAACAGGGGATTTGAACAAGCGAAGAGGAATCATGCGAGGTATAGATGCCAAAGGGAATACCCAGGTTGTCAAGGCAGATGTGCCTTTGTCCGAGTTGTTTGGTTATGTAACTGACTTACGTACCATCACTTCAGGGCGTGCCTCAGCATCTTTGACTTTTTCTAAGTATGAACCCGTTCCTAAACAATTAGCAGAAAGTATTATAGAGAAGGTAAAAGGAACATCCAATAAACAATAATTATGGCTCAAAAAATTCGTATAAAACTAAAGTCTTACGACTATAACTTGATTGATAAGTCCGCTGAAAAGATCGTACAAGCTGTAAAAACTACGAAAGCAGTGGTGAGTGGCCCTATACCCCTACCTAGTCAGAAAGAGATATATACGGTCTTGCGTTCCCCACACGTTTATAAAAAATCTAGGGAACAATTCCAACTATGTACTTACAAAAGGCTGATAGACATCTACTCTAATAATTCTAAAACGATCGATGCGTTGATGAAGCTAGAATTACCTAGTGGGGTAGAGGTATCTATTAAGGCGTAAGGGTTAACTCGTCAATAGTATAGTCCAGCGAAGGTATGGCATGGCGCAAGCCAGCTGGCTTGCACCAAACTATTCCATCTATCCCCCCAACAATCCCTCGGCACAGCCGAGGGATTCCTAAGTGTTAGCGGATTTAAAAAATTCAGGCCCAATAAGGCTATATACATAAGCTGAGTACCCCTCTTATCTTACAAACTTTCTTTCTATTATTCCTTATGTTATAACATTATGGCGATGACAACTGTTTGCAGTATGGCTGTTTATTTATAACTTTCAAACATTTTACAATTCATATGATCGAACAATCTGCTGTGGTAAAAAGGAATTTTCGTTTCTTAACTCTACTATGTAGTATTATACTAGCGCTGCATGTCACTTCTTGTGGGTGTAATAACTTTCGTAAATCCCAAGGCCAAAGCCGCAAAAATAGCCAGGAACAGCAAGATCCTACTAAAAACTAATCAAATGCTACGTCAGCTTTAGAAATAAACCATGACGTAACTACTAATCAAATTACGCTTATACTTCACAACAAGGGTACAGCAATAGCCAATATGCAGCTGGACTATGTGAATATAAGTCCAGACGAAAAAGGGAAAACTGCCCTACTGGACGGTAAGTCAACGCACACCTTATTAGCAGATAATATACCTGCAGGAGGTTCAAAAACCTTTACATTGCCGTTAGATTTTAGAGAAGGCATGGAGACTGCATTTACGTTTCAAGTGCAGCAAGAGGGGGCAGAAACAACGAAAGTAAATAAAACGTTCCGTAAGCCCAGCCCAGAACTTAGACTAGAATTAAGGGACAGAAAAAATTCTGTTGGACTTTGGCATGGTGAGCTTCCCCTCTATTATAGAATAGAGCAAGAAGAATCTGATAAAATACCAGTAGGCCATAATAAGCTAAGTTTGAAAATAACAAATCAAGGATTAACCGAGAGAGAAGCCATCTTTTATAATAATCAGCAGCTTACAGAATTAGTACTCTCAGGCCCGCAAGTGCATCAGGTAGGCTGGGCAATGGACAGACTTCCTATTGTCCTAGGGCCTTTCACTACAAGTGTCTCCGTTACTTTGCAGCTGTTTTATGAGGATATTCCTATGGGGGATCCAAAGGCCTTTACTTGGCAAGCTAACCCCTAGTGGACCTACGCAAGAACTGTCTGATGCTATTTTTTGTAAGAATTTAGTTAAAACGACTGAGATTTTAACGGCAAATCCTACACTCATCAACCTTGGAGATCAAAATGGTGATACACCCTTGCACAAAGCCCTACGAGATAAAAATATAGATCCAAAACTTATCCAACTCTTATTAGATAAGGGAGCAAAGCTAGATATTAACAATAATGG
>CAZZEE010000132.1:0-4006 GCA_964652695.1 uncultured Cytophagales bacterium | reverse complement strand
GTTGATGTTGGATTGGTGACAGGGAGAAACGAATTCTTTATGCTTAAAGAGGAGCAGGTTGAAAAATGGAAGCTAAAGCCGTACACTATTCCTGTTGCCAGTAAATCAAATCAATTGAAGGGTATTACTTTTTCGGAGGATGATTTTTCAGAAAACTCTAGGGCACAAAATGCAATCCATCTATTCATACCTCCTAATAAGGATTTTGAAGATTTGCCTAAAGCCTGTCAGAAATACATAGAATATGGCGAACTGCAAGGTTTTAACACTGGATATAAAACAAGAATTAGGAAACGCTGGTACGTAACCCCTTCACTCTGGGTACCCGATGCTTTCGCCCTGAGGCAAGTTGGTGATTATCCGAAACTTATTTTGAATGAAACAGGAGCTTCTTCTACGGATACTATTCATAGGGTTCGGTTTAAAGATGGAATAAATAGAAATCAAGCGGCAGTTTCATTCATTAATTCGCTCTCCTTCGCATTCTCAGAGATTACAGGTAGAAGTTATGGAGGTGGAGTAATGACTTTTGAACCTACGGAGATTGAAGAAATACAAATGCCTATATTAACTGACCTGCCAATAGCTTTCAGTTATATTGATTCATTGATTCGCAAACGTAAAATCGAAGAGGCATTGAATATAGTGGACGAGGTTTTATTAATTAATCATCATGGGTTTAACAGAGATGAAGTAGCAGTATTGAGAGGCATTTGGAAAAAATTATCACAGCGTAGAATTAACAGAAAGAAGTAATGGCAACAACAATCCAGAATATTGAAATCCTTAGAGCATACCTATCGGGTGTTTTAGACCGTGCAAATCATCATGCACAAAAGGTAAATGAAATTGCCCTCGCCATTGCAGGAGGAATCATTTGGCGCACTACTGATAACATCAAAGTAATGTCTCGGGAAGGTGAAATGAAGAACGTATTATGGCTTCAGGTAGGTACACCATTGGATCTAGCACAAAACTATATTGCACAAGCACCAGACATGGCTACCAAAAAACGATATCAAGCTATTGTTAAACTGCTTGAAAGTGCTACAAAATCCATGCTTAGGAAGGGATAATTCTTTATCTATGGCATAGTAGCCTCTCGTAAAACTCAGCTTATAGGTATATTTTTTTCAAGCGCAAGTATAACATTTAGAAGAATTTTAATAGCCTGGCTATCCATTCAATGCATCAGTTGAGCTGAGTATTGGTATAAGAAGGGAAAGTGGATTCAACCTACTTGTCAATTCATTCAAGCCGATCATACAAGAGCCATACATACATCATGAAAAGTAAAGTATTGCAAACCACATTATTACTTATATGCCTATCATTCTCAGTTGCTTTAGCTAAGCCCAGGTACAAACGAAGTAGCGACCCTTTTGATAATGCAAGGCTAGCCATTGAGTTGGGGGGTGGGGTGCCAGTTGGATTGATATCACAGAATGCAATAAATGAAAAGGAAAAGGAAACAGATCACCCTATATATATGGACATAAGCCCTGTTATTTACCTAGGTCTTGTTGTTAGTTATCATTTTCCACTGAACAAAATTTATAGTATTGGACCTGAAATAGGCATGACATGGGGCTTTACTAAACTTACTTGGCATTCTTTCAAAGAACCAGAACGTAAGATTAAAATTATTCAAAAAGAAACCTATATGACTGTCCCCTTGTATGTGAGGTTCACTATGGTTCATAATAAACGTTTCCTAATGAGTAGCAACCTTATTTGTGGTTATGACCTGACTATTTTCCTGACTTCAACTAAACAAATTGTTGGATACAGTCCATATTTAGACAAAACCTATCAAGACGATATAGAAAACTATGAATCTGCGCCTAATCGACAAAGAATATCTCCAGGCAGTATGGTGCTAGGCTACGCAGTTGAGTTCCCCAAAGGATTTTACCTAGCCGGAAAGTTTAAATTACCTATATTATTATTACAGCAACTACTACAGCAAGAAGATGTGACAGAGGATCTAGAGATTCGAGCTGTTAAAGCACATATGTTACTAACGGCTAATGAGATCGAATTGAGTGTAGGGACAGATATACTAAAGTGGATTGAGTAATAATAATAGAAGATAATCATACAAACGTTTCATCAACCTCATTACTCAAATCGGCGGCTTTACCGTTGGCTTTACTGGTTTTAGTAATAGTAGCCCCTAAATGATCGAAGGGATTAGAAGTTTGAAAAGGAGCTGAATCTAAATCCGTAAACTTCGTATACTTACCTATAAACTTGAGAGAGGCAGAATCCAAGGAGCCATTCCTATGTTTGGCAATGATCACTTCCGTTATCCCTTGCGTAGGGTTCCCAGACTCATCCTCAGTAATACCATAGTATTCTGGCCTGTATAAAAAGAGCACCATATCTGCATCTTGCTCTATCGCACCCGATTCCCTTAAATCTGACAGTACAGGTCGCTTGTCCCCTCCCCTTGTCTCTACCGCACGGCTCAACTGCGAAGGTGCTATAATGGGCACGTTAAGTTCTTTGGCCAAGCTTTTTAAAGACCTAGAAATATAAGCTATTTCTTGCTCGCGGTTGGTAGAACCTTTGTTAGCTTCCCCGGTCATTAATTGCAAATAATCAACCACAATCAGTTGCACATCATGTTTGGCTTTCAACCTTCTACACTTGGTACGTAGCTCAAAAACAGAAAGTGCCGGTGTATCATCTATAAAAATAGGTGACTGTGATAGCTGTGAAGTCTTATGGATCAGTTGCTGCCACTCATGCTCTGCCAGGGTTCCTTTCTTGATTTTTTCACTTTCTAGCTCTGATTCTGCAGCAATCAGCCTATTGACAAGTTGCAAAGATGCCATCTCTAAAGAAAAGATAGCAACCGGATGACCATGATCAATAGCCGCATTGCGTAAAAGAGAAAGCATAAAGGCAGTCTTGCCCATACCTGGCCTAGCAGCTACAATGACCAAATCTGACTTTTGCCATCCAGAAGTAAGTCGGTCAAGCGCTATAAAACCACTAGGTATGCCTGTAAGTCCATCTTTATGGTTGCGTTTAGCCTCCAAGTCTTTGATAGCCTCTCCCAACAACGTACCCATGTCTACATAATTTTTGCGCACATTCGACTCCGTCACTCCAAATAAGGCCTGTTCAGCATGATCCAACAACATAAATACATCTGTAGTATCCTCATAGGCATGCTTATGGATATCCGTGGCTATTGCAATCAATTGGCGTTTAATAGCGTATTCTATGACAGCTCTTGCATGAAACTCAATATTGGCCGCAGAAATAACACGGTCGGTCAAAGATTTTACATAATAAGCCCCCCCTACCAAGTCTAATTTACCATTTTTTCTAAGCTGGTTAACGACAGTACGGATATCAATGGGCGCAGAAGCATTAAAAAGCTGCAGGATAGCATTATAAATCTCCTGATGAGCTGGTTCGTAGAAGCTATTGGATTTTAAAATGTCAATGATTCCTATGAGTGCATCCTTTTCAAGCATCAGGGCTCCTAATATGCTCTGTTCTAATTCAATAGCTTGAGGGGGCATCTTACCTCGTAGTTCTGGACTAGGTAATAATTGAGTAGGAATGGCTACGGCGCCTGGTGGTCGGAAAAATAGGTTTGTTGTGTTCATGAAGGTGAAATTAATCTTTTTGGCAACATCTTTTTTCACAGGTTATGCACATAGGTTATCAACAAGGCTGGCAGGCTGGCTTCTTGGGGAGTTGTGCATTTATTTGCGGTAAAGTTAGTAGAAAAATGTCTATGATTTGTAGGTTATAAAACAACTTCAGAACGTTCTTGTTAAGGAAGTGTATCTCTCTTTCACTAACCAATGAATTGTACCCTTTCACGGGTATACCATAAACAGCGATCAGGTATAGTTAAGTTCAGCTACATGGTTATAGCAAGTATTGAATTTGGCGACTTACTTTTTGCCGACCATGCAAAAAGTAAGCAAAAAATCGCCGCTGCTGGAAAAGGTTGCCACACCCCTTATGGGGGTTCGCAATG
>CAZZEE010000131.1:0-4031 GCA_964652695.1 uncultured Cytophagales bacterium | reverse complement strand
CTCTTAACTATCTAAAATACATACCCGGAAATTTCTGCGGTTTGCGCGTGCGTCCCCAAATAGAAAGAGAGTTTATTTCCTCTAGAACAAAAGAGGCTTTAGCAAAACGTAAAAGTGATGGATTAAAACTAGGTAGACCTAAAGGCCAATCCCAAATGCTTAAACTAGATAATGATAAAGAAGAAATTCTAGCTTATTTAAAAAAAGGAATTAATAAAAGAGCTATTGCTAAACTTATTGAATGTGCCCCTTCTACTTTATATCTATGGCTCAAAAGAAGAAAGATTTCAACACCTTAAATCCAGACCGTACCTTTTCGCAGACATCTTGCTGATACCCCTACTTGGATTATAACAGCTTTGTAATAAAAAGCTAGCAAGTAATACATAGGCCATCAAGCGCTGGCCTAACGAGTAGGTTCTTATCATAATAAGTAAAGTAAAATATCAAATAGGATGAAAGTATATGTAGGAACGTATATTACCTGTTAGCTAGCTTTTATACAAATATTTATTGAAAAAAGACATAAAGATCTGCTCTTTAGATGGGGAAGAGTCAAAGTATGAGGTGTATCTTCAAACCCTCCTTTGACAAGATACCTATCCTTATAAACATTTTACCCCCTATTATTGTATATTCTATCCGTCTTTTAAATCAAAGTGTTATTTACCCAATAATTACTTGATAGATGAGAAAGCGAGAGTGAAGATTTTTTGAGTAGGGTGGCATGTGGGGAGAGCCTGAACCAAGTGAAGGCGTGGCCTTGCTCATCAGGCTAGGCGAAGGACTGTCACGGCTCTACGAGCGTCGCAGTGACGGTAGCGACTGAGACGGCCAGCTGCTTAAATTGCAGCTGGTTTTTGAAGTTTGAAGGGTGAGAAGAAATATTATTCAGTCTGACTTTCTCTTACGTTTTTTAAGTCATTTAAAAGATTTTGTATTACTCCCTTATTAAGCTTTGTGAATCTTTGTACAGTATCTATATCCAAGTGCTCTAAAAGCATGCTTTTTGCTATTTCCATGCTTTTTGCTTGCATACCTTCTTCTTGATATTTTTGAGCTAATGTACGCATAAATTGTTCGTTTTCTTGTTCGTTAATTGATACCAAAGTTACGACTTTTTTCAGATCCTCCATACTGTCCCCAACAAAAAGCCCTATGTAAGTAGCTGCCAGTAGCCTATCTTCTTCTGGTAAGTTATTAAAATAATCTCGAAATGTAGGTATCTCTTTAAATTTTTTAAACTCTTCATAAGCATTTTTTCCTTCCCTACCACACTTAAAGGCTACCATGCAGTAGCCCAGATCCTGGTCTGTGTAGTCTTGATGGTCACGATCTTTGGATAACTGTTTAACCGTGACTTCGTCTATATGTATAAATTTAGATCCGAGCTCTGGATCATCATAGTAATCATCGAATTTAGTTGAAGCATTCCAGGCGCTTTCCCCTGTATAAAAAACGACGTTCTTGAGTATAGGTATTGTTTTTTGTTTTGTTGCTGATCTTTGTTCTCTGATAATAGCCACATCATATGAAGCAAAGCGGAATACCATCTCATAGTCAATTTTGGTCTGCTGCTCGAATATGATTATCAGACATCCTGGCCTATCTTTTAAGCGAAATTTAACTACTAGATCGTTATACAGATTGACTCCAAATTCTGGCGTATGTTTGGTATCAACATATTCCATACTATCTAAATCAATGAGATCTAGGAGTAATACGGGTAAATATTTACAAAAAAAGGCAATGGCTTTTTCTCTCTTTGTAAAAATACGGCGAAACAAATCGTCGTTAGGATTTTTTACATTTGGCAAGTCAGTTTCGTATGTGCCTTCTTTACGTTTTTTTCTATTGGTAATGATTTTTTCTTTCTTTTTCATCTTTCTGTTAACGTTGAAATTTAATCTTTCTGATAGGTATTCACTTCTTTTAGCCGAACGATCTCTTCTTCACATATTGCCTTGGTCATTTTACATAATAAATGAACCTTCTCGCCAAGGTAGTTTAATTCACTTGTACTAATAAAGTAGTCTTTCTTATATCTCGCGTCAATGTAGGCTTTCTTTAAAAGCTGAAACAAATCTTCTTCTTCTTTGCTCTTCATAGGAAATACTTCTTGGAAGCGTATATCAATACTAATAACCTGCTTGTTTAGGTGTTTTAGGTTGTGGCTTTTTGGTTTATATCCAGTAAATACGAGTAGTATTGATGTATAATAGGATTCGGCAGCTTGATGAAGATTAAAGGCGGACGTATTGTACCTTTGGTTACTTAGTAAGAATTTAAAAGTTTGGTAAAAATCGTCTCCTTTTTCCATCCAGTAATCTAATTCTTCTTGGGCTTTTCTAGCTTGTACAACTGGTGTAATGGGACCTAACGTAGCTAACTCATATCTCCCGCTATCATAAAGTAATACGCCCTCTTTTGATATATCAGTAAAGAAGTAGTAATCTTCACTAATTTTTTCATTAAGAAATTGTATGCCGTGGTGGATGATGTTTACTTCTGTTTTTATACTGGTTTGTTTGTCTATGTATTCATCAATACATAGATCCAGCCATTTTCTTTCATTAATTCCTGTTTGTGTAACAACTAGAATATCAAAGTCGCTTCTATATTCATTAACTATTTCATCGGTAACATATCTATCTTCAACCCACTTACCTCTGGCATAAGAGCCGAATAGGATAATCTTCTCTAGCTTAAAATCATGCTTATTATCTTGGAATCTTTTTATGATAATTTCTTTGATTAGCTCTAGTTCTATTAGTTTATCCGGTGGTAATGGTCTAGGTATGTCTGTGAGTGAAGTTTTCAAGTTGGATTACTTTTTAGGTTATACTCTATATTTTTTACGTCTTCTATCTATTCTTTTATCTGCTCTTTCCCGTACTTCTTGAGGTCTTTGCTTGGGTTTGTTTTCTTTGAAGTATTGCTCTAGAATGTGTACGATAGCTTCTTTCTGTGTCATACCACTGTAATAAGAGTAATCTTTAATCACTTCTGCAAGTTCTTCGTGTGCGTCAACTGATATCCTTGTTGGTTGACCTATATATTTTTGTTTAGTGGCTGGCTTGCTTTTATTTATTCCATCATCCAAACTTGCAAAACTGTTTGGAGAGATAGGATTTATATTTACTTGTTTATTGTCTCCCATATTTCTTTAGTTAAGGTGTAATAGTCTTTTGCTCCATTGCTTTGTTTGTCATATTCAAAAATATGCATGCCTTTAGCTTGTGCTGCTGTTAGGGCAATATTCTCTCTAATGTGCGTGTTAAGGATTTTACTTCCTAGGTTTTCTTTAACGCTCTTAATAATCTCTTTATTAAGCCTTTTATTTGTATTTGGATTGAACCTGGTAGCAAAGATTCCACCTAGCTCTAGATTAGGTGCTACTTCTTTTAACTCATCAATGTATTCGGCAAATCTTCTTAATCCTTCATAACTAAAATATTCTGCCTGTAGCGGTATATAGTACTTATCGCTAGCTACTAGCGCCATTTGTGTAAATTCTGAAATTGCCGGTGGACAGTCAATTACTACATAGTCATACTGATTATGAATTTTACCTAGCGCTTGTTTTAAGTTAAAAGGAAATGTTTTTGAGGCTTCTATCTTTTTGATATACTTCCTTATTTCAGGAGAGGCTGGTAAAATATCAATGTTGGAATTATTGTAGTTAATGCGTGTTTCCTCCAGTGTAGATTCTTTAAGAATGAAAGTAGCTATGTTTGGTTGATTAGTCGTTACTCTAATCCCAAATGCTAACGTTATGTTTGACTGCTGGTAGTCTGCGTCAATAATAAGTACTTTCTGGTCAGCAAACGTGGCTAAACCTGCTCCTATATTTTGTGCAGAGGTTGTTTTACCTACACCACCTTTATTGTTAAAAATGCTGATGATTTTCATAATGAGGAAAATTAATGTAATTATTCGACTTTTCAATCTTATAATCAGCTAATTAATTTTTAAAATATTAAAGCTTACAATAATTTTCCTTAATTATTATGCTTACAATAATCTTTATA
>CAZZEE010000130.1:0-4119 GCA_964652695.1 uncultured Cytophagales bacterium | reverse complement strand
AAAGTGGTATCGGGACTGCCACTTCCCTTCGGATCGGGACTGCCACTTCCCTTCGGCTGCACGACACTGGGGGCTGCCGCGCCACTTTGTGTTTGGCACTGCGAGGGCACGTAGTGACCGTGGCGGTCGCAGTGACCTTGTTAATGACGGGCAGTGTCGAACGCTCGACACTTATTTTACTTACCTATTTATGTAGCTTACTATCCCTCACTCGGGTAGAGCCGATTGCCGCGGTCCTTTCAGACCTCGCAATGACAGGCTGCAGTACTGAAGTTGTTGTAGGAGCCTTGCACAGGATTATCGCTTCCCTACGGGCCTGCGCGGTGACACGTAATGACGAACTCCTACAACCGCTAAGAGGATAACCCATCCTTTCTTCTTTGAACTTCGGTTGTATACCGAGCCATGGGAAGCGCAAGTAGTCGATTTACACCAATAGGATCGCCTGTTTCTTCACAATAACCATAGGTTCCTATACGAATCCGATACAGTGCATCTTCTACCTCTGTCTTCAAACGATCTTCATTTTGTAAAGGCAGATTTTCTTCTAAACTTAACTCCTCGATCTGGCTACTTTCTACATAATCTGCCTCCTTATTAGAAGAGCCTTCTTGATATAACCCAATAAGCGCTTCTTCCTCCACCAGCATTTCTAATCTTTTATTGAGCTTACGCTCAAAATAGGCAACCATCTGGGGAGACATATAAGTTTGATCTTTCAAAGGATCATAATTAGCAGGTAAAGAAGTAGATATATTGCTATTCATAGTAGATGAGTCTAAGGTTAAATATCGCACCTTAAAAATATCAAAAAAAATTTCAAAATTCCTAATTATTAAGAGATAGAATCATGCTACATTAAATTTCTTGCAGGTGGTACATAATAGGTAGTTCTAGAAGTCATATCAGGTGTTAACCGATTAACTTTCAATTACCTGCAACGTACTGCCTACTGCCATCCCAGCAAAAGCTGGTATCCAGCTATACGACTACTTGGAGTAGCCCATCCATAACCTACCAGACGACATCATCAAATTCTTAAACGGATGTTTGCTAAATATTTGCTAAAGCCAAAGATTGTATGTAAAATACCAACCTCGATTATTAATATACCTACACCATGACTATAGACCTTATGATATTTATTGCCTTTCTAGGCGCGAACTTGGTTTTGGGCTTATTGGCTGGAAGTAAAGTAAAAACATTAAGAGAATATGCGGTTGGTAATAAGGATTTCTCTACAGGTGCTGTTACTTCTACTATCATAGCTACATGGATTGGAGGAGGGTTTATGTTTTACACCCTCCAAAATATTTATAATTATGGTCTATCATTTATCATAGTAGCCTTATCGGGAGCCAGCTTTTGTTTGCTATTTATAGGCCAAGTATTAGCTAGTAGAATGGAAGAATTTCTCAAGAACCTTTCTATAGCGGAAGCTATGAAGGATTTATATGGGCAAACAGCACAAATTATTACGGCATTAAGTGGTATAGTCCTAGCGATAGGTGGGGCAGCCATTCAATTTAAAGTAATATCCAAAATGCTTACTTTACTACTTGCAGTTGAAGGGCCTTGGATTACGATAATAGCTGCTGCTATTGTCATACTTTATTCTTCCTTAGGGGGGATCAGATCTATTACTATTACTGATGTATTTCAATTTATTACATTTACCATTTTTATTCCTATCCTAGCCCTAATTATCTGGAATAATCTCCAACATCCTGAACGGGTAGCTCATATTATAGATACCAGTCCTTTATTTAAGTGGAGCAATGCTATAGGTTGGAATACTAAAACCTTATCAATGCTGGGGCTACTGATTTTCTATATGACTCCTAGTATAGAGCCAGATATTTTTCAACGCATAGCCATGGCAAAAGATATAAAACAAGTCAGGGATTCTTTTACCTATGCAGCAGCCATTAGAACATTGATTGTACTGGGGGTAACTTGGATAGCTATTTTGCTTTTGGCAGATCCTGCCACCAAAGATTCATCTAGTTTACTGAACTATATTGTATCCACTTATGCTTACCCAGGACTCAAAGGGCTCATAGCAGTAGGTATAACAGCCATAGCTATGTCTACGGCTGATTCTGAACTTAATGCTGCAGCTGTCTTGATAGTAAATGACTTACTCAGGCCACTTAATCTTAGTGCTCTGGCTAAAAAGAATCCTTTAATAAGCACACGAATAACGTCTGTGTTTATAGGGATCTTAGGCTTAATGCTAGCACTCTATATGGATGGACTTTTTAAGATCCTTCTATTTACTAATAGTTTTTATATGCCCATTGTTGCTGTTCCTTTTCTCCTAGCAATCTTGGGGTTCCGTAGCAAACCCCGGTCTATGCTGATCGGCATGTCAGCTGGCTTCATAACTGTGGTTCTATGGAGTATTTTTTTAGATAATGAGGATAGTATCTTTCCAGGTATGCTAGCTAATGTGGTATGCTTCATGGGTAGTCATTATCTACTGAAAGAAGAAGGTGGATGGGTGGGTATTAAAGATAAAACAACACTGACCATAGCGCGTCAAAGAAGAAAAGAAGCTTGGAGGAAGCTAAAATACAACCTCACAACCCCTCAAATCTATAAATCCCTCAAAAGCGCTTTGCCTAGCCAAGATAGCGTGTATCCCTTGTTTGCTATTTATGTCATAGGTGCTACCTATGTTTCCTTTTTCACGGTTCCTAAAGCGACAACAGAAATTTACACAGGGTTATATCAGTTTATTACAGTATCTACCCTGATTGCCACAGCAACCTTCCTCACATACCCTGCTTGGCCACCTAGGTTTAGGCCCCAGTGGTTCATGGCCTTTGCCTGGCCTATCGGTATTGGTTACCTCCTTTTTGTAGTAGGGGGCATCCTGGTAGTCATGAGTGGCTTTAATCCCATACAGGTCATGATCTTTATGCTGAACCTCATCATCGCTGCTTTGCTTCTCCCTTGGCAATTGGTGGCATTATTGTGTGCAGCAAGCTTACTAGTGGTAAAAAGTATTTTACATGAACAGGATCTAAGCGTTGAGTTAGAAGGTCCGGCAGCTTCCTTACAGTTTAAAATCTTTTACATCATCCTCCTCTTCAGTGGTTCCTTGTTGGCCATTATCAAAGCCAGGCAACGAACGAGCAGATTGGAAGTAAAGTATACTGCTTTGTCTGCGGAGCACCAAGCAACCACCAAAGACCTGGTCAAGGCTTTATCTGCTGAAGAACGATTTGTCAAGGCCCTGGATGTAGAAGGGATAAAAGAGCTGGAAAAAACAGCTGTGCAGGAACAACATGTAATCACACAACTTGCTCATATTGGTAATGCCTCTTTGCCTGCTGATTTACGACAAGATCTTACACTGCTCAAGGATCGCCTTACGAGTACTGCCCAATATTTAAAGATAGTGGTCCACCGGGCAACGGCTTATCTGCAACTTCAGGTAACGACCACTCCCCCTAAACAATTGGTAGAGGAGACCATGGCTATCTTACAGTTGATGGAGGTACCGGTTTTACCCCGTGTAATCCTAGAGATGCAACCTAATCTAGCATCCAAGACACTAGAAGTAGATGCTCCTAAGCTTACCCAGCTCCTCTATCACGCCATTGTCTATGCACAATCTAAGCTTCCAGCACCGCAACAGCCTATTTTGCTGGGTATGGAAGAAAGTGTTTTGGGGTATGTCATCAACTCCATTGAAGGGCATGTCAAACGCGTTCCAGCCATCCGCATCACAGTTACCACCCAACAAGAAGTGCCTACTGGAGAAAAACTATATTACAGCAATATGGAACAATCTATAGTAACGGATCCTGTCAGCCAAAATAACGTGCACTTGGTACTCAGTCAGCGTATCGTACAAGCCCACTACGGATTCATGGCCGTAGAGGAGGTTAATGGCAGTCTTACCCAGGTCCATGTCATTCCACAAGACATTAGAGCCATTCGCCCCAAAGAAATGGATATTGCTGAGTTGGACCCAGAAGCTAAGCTTCAACCATCCGACGAAAACTATCCAGGTGCCAAGCAACAAGAAGAAGATTTTCTCAACTCCTTACAACTAGAGGATCCAGCGCAACTAGCCCTGGTGCATAGGGCATTAAGATTCATTAAGAA
>CAZZEE010000129.1:0-4141 GCA_964652695.1 uncultured Cytophagales bacterium | reverse complement strand
AAAGCAACTTTCTTGCTTTTTTAGATAAAGCAGATTAGGTTATGCAAGAAGTCTATTATACCAAAATCGTGTCATTTTTGTCTTTGTTCGAGCCAGGGATAAGCTCCGGCAAGATCCCCATCAGGGCTTATCATTGCGTAGGCCTGATGGTTGGGAAATAACCCAAGGCAGGTTGGATAGTGTATGGGTAGAGTTTTGGAAGAAGTCTGATGTAGCTGTCGGCTACGATGCCAGCTCTTTCAACCTTGCTTCTATCATTTGCATTTTAGCTACTGCATCTGCTTGCTTCTTGCGCTCCATATCTACTACGGTAGCAGGGGCTTGTGTCACAAACTGGGGGTTATCCAGCTTTTTAGCGATGGTCGATAAGAACCCTTGGTAATGGGCTAACTCTTTCTGCAGCCGAGCTATCTCTTGTGCTGGATCAACCGCTTGCTGGACAGCTATATAGAAAGTATGGTCTTGGATATTGCAGCTGACACTCCCTTGTAAAGGCTGTTGCACGACCTCAATGGGGGCGATGTTGCTGAGCTTTTGTATATAATGGTTGAACTTCGTCAGCCAAGTAGGTAAGGACTTGTTGGTATATACCTCCAGGACCTGTTTGGGAGATATGCTAGCGTTAGCTCTTATATTGCGTAGCTCTGATATAAATTCAAAAGCTAGGTTGGCTTCTTCCAAGATCTGCTGCTCATAAACCACAGGTGTAGGCCAGGAGGCAACGATCATACAATCTTGTTGCGTTCTAGGTTGAAGCTGATGCCAAATCTCCTCGGTGATGAAAGGCATAAAAGGATGTAGTAGCTTCAATAGCTTTTCTAAGAACTGAACGGTGATGTTATAGGTGATCGGTGCTATGGGCTCTCCGTAAGCTGGTTTAACCATCTCTAAATACCAAGAACAAAAGTCATCCCAGATAAGCTTGTAGGTTGCCATTAAGGCATCGGAGATGCGGAACTGTTCAAAATGACTTTCTATTACTTCCAGTGTCTGGCTGAACCTGGCTTCAAACCAGGCTATGGCTCTGGCGTCATCTGGTTGGCCCGGTTTAGCTACTACTTGCCAGCCTTTGATCAGTCGAAAGGCATTCCAGATCTTGTTGGTGAAGTTTCTGCCTTGCTCGCAAAGCCTATTGTCAAAGGGTAGGTCATTGCCGGCAGGAGAGCCTAACAGCATGCCCATGCGTATGCCATCTGCGCTATATGTTTGGATGAGTTCTAAAGGGTCCGGAGAATTACCGAGTGACTTGGACATCTTTCTACCCAGCTTGTCTCGCACAATACCTGTAAAATAAACATTCTTGAAAGGAGGTTTGCCTGTAAAAGCATAACCTGCCATGACCATCCTAGCTACCCAGAAGAAGATGATTTCAGGTGCTGTCACCAGGTCGTTGGTAGGGTAGAAGTACTGCATATCCGCATTATCTGGATGCTGCAGTCCATCAAAAACACTAATAGGCCACAGCCAAGATGAAAACCAGGTGTCTAACACATCCTCCTCTTGCCGGATGTCTGATGCTGTGAGGTGCGCATAGGCTTTGTCCAGCTGGGCTTTGGCAAGTGCTGCTGCCTTGTCATGCGCCACCACTACTTGGCCATCGGGTAAATAAAAAGCTGGTATTTGATGCCCCCACCATAGCTGTCGAGAGATGCACCAATCGTGTACGTTTTCTAGCCAGGACTGATACATATGCTTGAACTTAGCTGGATGAAATTGAATCGTCCCGTCCAATACATGCTCCAAGGCAGGCTTGGCTAGCTCTTGCATACGTACAAACCACTGCTTTGAAATCCGTGGCTCCACCACCACATGGGTACGTTCAGAGAAGCCTACGTTGCTGGTATAAGTTTCTATCTTTTCCAGGTAACCTTCGGCTTGTAGCTGCTGGGCAACCTTCTCACGTGCTACAAAGCGGTCTTCCCCTACATAATATTGGGCAGTAGGCGCCAGGGTGCCATCCTCATTGAAAATATCGATGATCGGTAAGTTGTGCTTTTGGCTTAATTCATAATCATGGATATCATGTGCAGGTGTTACTTTTAGGCAGCCTGTACCGAATTCCCTATCTACATAAGTATCTGTAATAATGGGGATGGTCCGTTGAATGATGGGTACTATCACCTGTTTGCCATGTAGGTGCTGATAGCGTTCATCATCAGGGTTGATACAAACAGCTGTATCGCCAAATATTGTCTCGGGACGTGAGGTAGCAACAGTTACCTGTTGGTCAGTATCTACTATCTGGTAATGGATATAGTATAGCTTGCTAGCTACTTGCTGATGAATGACCTCGTCATCTGCTAGGGCTGTCTTACCTGCTGGATCCCAGTTAATCATACGGATACCCTGATAGATATATCCTTGTTCATAAAGGCGAATGAATACCTCATAGACAGCCTCAGAAGGTCCTGGATCCATGGTAAAGGACAGACGGTCCCAGTCGCACGAAGCGCCTATTTGTTTGATTTGTTCTAGGATGATGTTTCCGTATTTTTCTTTCCATTCCCAGGCATGGGCTAGGAATTCCTCACGAGTCAAATCCTTTTTTTGAATCCCCTTGGATTGAAGCATGGCTACTACCTTAGCTTCTGTAGCAATAGATGCATGGTCTATACCAGGTACCCAGCAAGCTTCTTTACCTTGCATTCTGGCTCTCCTGATCAGTACGTCCTGAATGGTATTGTTGAGTACATGTCCCATGTGTAATACACCTGTAATGTTAGGCGGAGGCATGACAATGGTATAAGGAACTTTATCTGGGTTGGGAGTAGCCTTCAAGAAGCCTTGCGTGAGCCAATGCTGGTACCACTTTTGCTCTACTTGGCGCGGGTTGTAATAGGTAGGGATTTGCATATAAAATCTTAAGATGAGGTGGATAAGCCTGGTTAATTTAAAACGGTGTCATTATTTCTGGTTTGGTAATGTAATCGGACGTAGCCTGATAGATAAAGTTGGCTTCCTAGGAGTGTTAACCTTTCCTCCACCTGGATTTCTTTAAATAAGGAGATGCCACTACCTAGCAAAATGGGAGCAATAAATAGTATATATTCATCTATCAATGATTCTTGTCTCAATGCATGTATTACTTCTGCACCTCCGTCTATATAAATATTTTTTTTAGTACTGGTTTTGAGCTTATCAACCAAGCTGGTAATATCACCTTGATAAAACATTACATGCGCATCTTTTTCATGTTGTACTTGCCTTGATAATACATAACAGCGTTTGTCTTGATGAGGAAATTCGTCGACCAAGGTTAGAATTTTTTCATAGGTTTTTCTCCCCATGATGATGGTGTCCACTGTTTCCATAAATTGGGCGTATCCATAATCTTCTTGAGGGAGATCTGCTTGAGGGGGATCTACTGAAGCTAGCCAGCTTACATCACCATCTTCTTTAGCAATAAAACTGTCCAAGCTGACTGCTATATAAACAATAACTTTACTCGTTGCAGGCATATAATTTTGAAAGGTGGCACCAATCGTTGTTGCTGATACCCTATATTAAAGATAGAATCGAGTCTTCGCTGACCTATACTGCCTACACGTGTTGATCTATCAAAATCACATTCCCATCTGGGTCAGCAATCATCAAACTAGCGGGCCCTGTAGTATTTTCATCTGCTTCCGAAATGAGGTGTACACCTTGATCTTTGAGTTGATGTTGCAAATCTCGAATGTCAGTAAATTCTTTCAATTGCTGCGCGTTGTTATCCCACCCAGGATTGAAAGTAAGCCTGTTCTTATCAAACATACCTTGAAATAAACCAATTGTATGACTACCATTCTTCAAGATGAGCCAATTTTGGGATTGGTCTCCTCCAAAAACAGTAAATCCCAGTTTCTCGTAAAATACCTTAGATGCTTCCATATCTTTGACGGCTAAGCTGACTGAAAAAGCTCCTAATTGCATAATTATTTAAAATGGTGTCAAGATTTTTCCTGAGACTTTTAGTAGTGTCAGGCTTATCCCCTGGCTGACAGGTCTACACAACAATAAGCCCCTTATCCGGTTGTTACGATCACTTCCGTCACTGAGATGTCATCGCGAGGCACTTTGGGGGCCGAAGCAACCCGGAGGCCCGTGGCTGTCTTCATCCACAAATTTCACATTATCTATTGCAGCGGAGTAGGAGGGATTC
>CAZZEE010000128.1:0-4153 GCA_964652695.1 uncultured Cytophagales bacterium | reverse complement strand
CACGCCCCTCTGCCACGGCTGCTTTGCAGCCTCGCAGTGACAGGGGCTCGCGATGACGTCATGGCAAGGGAACAAAGTGACGACGGTCATCCAGGCTTTAAGTCAATCCCGTAAATAGCAACGCAGGTTAATTATTCTTTTTTAATACAATTCTTTGTATGGAGGCCAGTCTAACGCAAGAAGAGTTATTGATGAGTTATGGAAGCAGTTATCCCGCTGTTACTAGTGCGGGAGTTTATCTTCCGTACCATACCCTCCTCAAGTTATCACACACTATCGCCGCAGCCAGCGCTGCATTGAGTGATTCCGCTTCTCCATACCGAGGGATGCTGAGCTTTTGTTGGATATAAGGTAGTAGCTGTGGGTTAATGCCTTTTGCTTCGTTGCCAATGACAATCAGTCCTTCAGAAGGATATACAGTATGTGGATCATGCAGGCTTTCTCCGCTTGTAAAAGTTCCAATAATGGGGACGCGGACTTTTGCTAGATAGCTGGGCAGATCTGTATAATGCACCTTGACATGTAGAAAAGAACCCATGCTGGCCTGTAATACTTTCGGATTATACAACTCTACTGTGGTAGGGGAGCATATAATGCCAGCTAATCCATACCAGTCGGCTACCCGGATGATGGTGCCTAGATTCCCAGGATTCTGAATATCATCCAATACCAAGCCGTATTGTTGAGGGGTTATCTCCCAAGCTGCTGGAGGTGGAATAGTGGCTACTGCTAAGGCAGTATGATTTTCTTCTAAATTGCTGAGGTCCCTTAAGGTTTCCTCAGGTATTGAGAAGACTTCCATTTGGCGCCCTTGTAGCAGGTGGGCATATGTATGTAGAAAATGAGGAGTGGCTACCAGCGTAGTTACCTCGTAGGCAGATGCTAATAATAAGCTTACGTTTTTTTCCCCTTCTAGGAAAAAGTTATTTTCTTGCAATCGATTCTTCTTTAAACGCAAACTTTTGATGAATTTTACTTTTGCTTTAGGAAGACGTTCAAATTGTTTCACGTGAGATTCAAATACCATATATATTTATTGATAAGTGTGAGTTGCTTGCTCTCCAGCTGTGTAGGGCCAAGCTATTTGCAAAAGAATGAATATTTATTGGCAGGACAATATGCTGTTGGTAATAAAAAGGTAAAGACTGCTGATTTGGAGCCTTATTATTTACAGGATAGTAATCGAAAGTTTTTAGGGATACCTATTAGGTTGGGAATTTACGAAATAGGGAGACGCTATTTTAATAGAGCAGCCATTGAAAAGTCTTATCAAGAGGTAGCAGCCAGCTATGATGAGCAGTTAGCCGCTGCCGTAGATCAGCCCCAAAAATGGGAGCGTTTACAAAAAGCTAAGAAGAAAAAACTAGCAGCTTATGAACAGCTACTTCAGAGAGGAAACTTCTTGATGCAGCTAGGAGAGCCACCTTTGCTGTATTCATCACATAAGCGAGCTTCCACAGAGCAAAATCTCCTGCAATATTTACATACCAAGGGATATTTCCAAGCACAGGTAACGAGTATCGTCAAGTTCAAAGGACCAAGGGCATATGTACTCTATAGGATTCAGGAAAATAAGCCTTCTTTACTCCAAGAGATCAGATTGAATGCACCAGATGCGAATATACGAGCTATCTTAGAGCCCTACTTGAGCCAAAGTTTATTACAAAAAGGTCAAACCTATGACCAAGATATATTAGCAGCTGAGCGAGATAGAATCTATGACCTGCTGTTAAATAAAGGGTATTGGGGTTTTAGCCAGCAGTACATCTGGTTTAATGTGGATAATACCTCTCTAGATCAGACTATAGCGGTTCAGACCGTTGTTTCATTGCCAGCAGAAGGAACCCCACATCCAGTGTATCAGGTAGATCAGATTGATTTTACAATTACTCCTGGACCTGAAGAGCAACCAGGCGAAGATAGCATTACACACGAAGGAATCACCTTTAAAAACATTAAGCAACATTTTTCACCTCAGGTACTCATTCATAAAATTCCTTTACGGCCTGGACAGTTGTATAGTAAACAAGAGATTGTGGACATACAAAAAAGGTTGACTAGCTTGAGTATTTTTAAGACAATCCATGTAAACCATGATCCGCTTGATCCGCAGCATTTAATAACCCATATACATACTAGTTTACGTGATAAGTTTCAGTTTGAACATGAAATAGGTACTGAGTTTACAAGAAATTCTTCTATTCCTTTTTATCAGCTATCACTCAAAAGCCGAAATCTATTTCGGCAACTAGATATACTTACCGTGCGGTCCCAGTTCAGTATAGAGCTAGGATCGATCCCTACGGATGGGAACCACTTTTATAGTGTACAAAATTTTCATACAGCTGTTGGTTTACAGATGCCTCGGCTCTGGTTGCCGTTGCCTACTAGTAAGCGTATTACCTTAGAACGTTATCAGGCCCTTACTAAAATAGAGCTGGGATATACGTTTGCCAATCATCTTAACTATACAAATCGTAATCTCAAGACCGTCTTAGCTTATATTTGGCAACCTTGGCGAACTGTTACTTTGGAGCTTACCCCCCTTAGTATTGGGTTGATGGACTTTCAATTAAAGCCCGATTTTGGAAAAGAGCTACAGGAAAGAAAGAACCAAGGTGACCTTTCCTACAAAAGATATAAACCAGCTTTACATACCAGTTTGACTTTAAAAGCGACATTTAAAAATAGGGAAGACCCCAAGAATGAAGATAAAAAAGATTATTCCTATTTAGAGTTATTGCTAGAAAGTGGAGGTACGTTACAAAATTGGATAGATATTGAACGACTACTCGGTTCACGGCTTGCCTATTATAAATATCTCAGGGGAAGCCTGAGTTATAGTCAGCATGTGCCTTTACAACCTGGTAGCATATTCGCTTATCATATAACTACGGGTATTTTATATCCTTACAACACCCATCAGGTTGCCCCACTGGATAAGTATTACTTTATGGGAGGACCTAGTAGCATCAGGGCTTGGGGATCTCGGAGCTTAGGACCTGGTTCTTATCATGCTGATTCTATTTCTTCTGATTCTACCAAGGAAGGGGAATATTTTGATGAAAGACCTGGGGAGGTGATGTTGCAGGCTAATGTAGAGTTAAGACAGCGGTTATTTAGGCTTTTAGGTGGGGTTTTAGAAGGTGCTATTTTTGTGGATATAGGTAATGTATGGATGTTGAACAAAAGCAAGCGGGTGGGAGAGGACTTTGCATGGAATCGTTTTTATCAAGAGCTTGCTGTAGGGACAGGCGTAGGCTTGCGGTTAAATTTTAATGTGTTGGTATTGAGGTTTGATGTAGGCATTAAGGTGTATGATCCTACGTGTCCTGTAGGTGCTCGCCTTTTCCCGAAGGATCCGAAAGAGAATAAGATACAACCTACCTATAATTTTGGATTAGGGTATCCTTTTTAAAGCCTATTCGTAACTACTAATTTCTTCCTAGCGCATCTCACCCTAGCCTATAAGCCTTGATTAAAACTGGACACATGACTGGCTGGGGCCCGGTCACAAGGATCTTCATTAAAGAGTACACACTTCAGGTTAATCCCTATTGCCACGTTTCCTAAATGATCTTCTAGCCCACAAACCCATGGAACGATGAGCTCTTTGAGATTATTGCCAGTTTACCTACCAACTTGATCAGGGGGCATGGTAGTCTGTTATACCTAGACTTCGACCAATTCTGTGTTTATAAGCGTAAACATGTACAATCCTATTATTCTTGCAAATACTCTGATACAGATATAGTAGGACCACTAGTGTAGGAACTTAAATCTATATTGCTCAACCCTCCAGGCGTACTAGGATTTTCAAGACGTAGTCATTTTACCCGAGAATGTTTTACCTGTTTGGTTAACTCTGTAGTGTCTAAGTTAACAGCTCTATCAGCACTGAAGATAAGGGTATGTATATTCGTATATTTTATTTCGAACCATGAAGACGGAGGTAGATTCTTAACGACTTTTAACCGCTGGTCAGTTATTAGAGGCTGCCTATTAAGCTCATTTTAGGTAGTAGCTACTTTAATGGATTACATCAAGTAATCCCAATTAAGATAGTTTTGCCTTCGACGACCTACTTTTTGCCGACCATGCAAAAAGCAGACAAAAAAATCACCGCTGCTGGAAGGGTTGCCACACCCCTATC
>CAZZEE010000127.1:0-4245 GCA_964652695.1 uncultured Cytophagales bacterium | reverse complement strand
ATCTATTACTCGCTGAGAACCAAATTCAACCAACATTCCTTGACTGGCCTTATAGGCTCCGTTATATTCGGCTACTTCTTCGCCCATTAGAAATATCAGGTTGTCTCGCCGCATCTCCTCGGACATCGCTTCTTGTAATGCTTGTCTAAAAGCTATCTTTCTCATAGAATAAGTGATTTTAGTTAGGGGGTCAGCAATTAAATCCGGTCCTTGCGAATGAGCAAAGCGACCGTGGCAATCCATTAAAAGCTATCTGTTACCGAGTGTATAAATTGTGAAATAACTTATACACTGCATAATGGATTATCGTAGCCCTACAAGCCTCCGTAATGATGAGCCCTTCGGGGTTGCTTCGCTACGCTCGCAATGACGGCACCAGCATATTTTTATTGTGATTGTGTGACACACGCTAGCAAATATAATACTTACATCGAGTATGTTGACGTGCCATTTATTAAAAAGTAGTCTCAGGAAGTAATTCCCGACACTCTAAAATCGTTTTTACGCTTCTTTTAAGTATTCATTAATGGCTATTCGCAATTCCTGAGCTGAAAGATTTGTTTCTAATACCCCTTTTCTTGCTACAGCAATCTGTCCTGTCTCTTCGGAGATGATTACGACCAACGTATCTGTTACTTCTGACATACCAATAGCAGCTCGATGCCTCAGTCCCAGTTGGGCAGGTAGGTTTTGGCGTTCAGTAACAGGCAGTATACACCGCGCAGCTACAATTTTATCTTGGTAGATGATGACAGCGCCATCATGTAAAGGGCTTTCTTTGGTCAGGATAGATAGTAATAACCTTTTAGAAACCCATGCATCTAGCAAATCACCAGATTCTATGTAAAACTTGAGGTCTTCTGTATTAGAAAGTACAATAAGCCCACCTGTGTTGCCGCCGCCCAATATTTTAGCAGCCTCTACGACAGCTGTGATATTAAAAGTTAGGTCAGATTTTTTCTTCCATCGTGGGAATCGTACTAGCAACTGTTTGCTGCTTAAAAAAAATATATTCCCTAAGCTAGAAAGGAACTTTCTGATTTCGTATTGAAAAGTAATCAGGAAAGCTATGATACTAACTTCTAATAGGTGCCCTAGCAGACTACTTAACAAAAGCATGTTGTACTGCCTAGCTAGCCAGGCAACAAGGTACACTAGTAAGAAACCCAATGCAATCTTGACAGCTACACTTCCCCTAATGAGCTTATATACTTGATAGAGTAGTAAGCTAGCTAGCAATATGTCGATCATATCGACAATTCTAATAGTTGGTAGTTCTAGGTTATATGCGATCACCGTATAAGCTTTATAGAGTTTATGTACGTGTAAAGGGCTGATCGCTAAGGAATGAAAAAGAATTAAATTAAGCTAATAGTGGGGCTTAAAATTGTTGGTGTTACTACAAATGAGTAAAAATATCTATTTATAGTATGAAGTCTTGTTTAGGCTGCTATTAGCAAGATGGATAGTGAAAGGCTGCATGAAGTAACTGCCCTTGATTGTTTATTTGAGCAAACCTATATTTTGAAAAATGGAGGCAGATGTTGGGTTTATCAGATAAAGTATAATGAAGATCATGGCAAGGACGATAGGGGTATGTATGCAATAAATCAATAAAGCGTGCCTACCTAAGAAACAAATTGGAGTAATAAGTTTAAGCATTACAACCGGAATGGTATAGTTAAACGCTCGTTGACCACCTGGATATAGTACTTTCCCTAAAAAAATACCTATAAATACAAACCCTATCGATGGTATGAGCGGATAATAGTCTATCTGGTTGCCCAATCCACTAGAAAAACAAGGATGTAACCAGAAAAGAGCAATGCATTTACAAGACAGGTAAGCGAAATTACCATATATACCTATTCCTAGAGTCATTAACCCTGCTAGGAGATTCATATATTTGGGCCACGGTATAGTATAGTAGCTAATAAAAGTAGCTAGGCCAATGCAATGTAAAATCCCGAAATAAACGTAGGCGCCCATATGGGCAACAGTAGTAATCAGTGTAAGACACATGCCTAACCCAAATATGAGTCCACTTCTTTTCAGGAGTTGGCTTATCCCATTATATTTTCTCTTTTGTGCACGTAGATGCAAGGAAATACCAGCTACAGTAAGAAAGGTTCCACTTATTAGGATAGGACTTCCTATCCAGAACCAATCACTTGTAGTAATGTTTTTATTAAAAATAAACCTAAGCTGAAAAGCACCGTGAAAGATAATCATAGCTACGACAGCCAGCCCTCGTACTATATCAACTTCTAGGTAGTATTTCTTGGATGGGTGTTGCTTTTCCACCTTTTACTTTTTTAAGAAGGTTAAAAACTATGATGAAGTGGGCCCGCCAGGGCTTGAACCTGGGACCCCCTGATTATGAGTCAGGTGCTCTAACCAGCTGAGCTACGGGCCCTTTCCTTGATAATAAAAATAGAACAGGGCTGATGATATACTTCGCTTATATATAGAAGTATTTTAGAACCAACCCATTCACCATGCATACTGTTCTACAGCAAATATAGATAAATTTGCATATATGGAAATAAAACCCTTAGCGAATAAATATTTGATTGTACTAGTAGGTCCTACGGCAGTAGGGAAGACAGACCTATGCATACAACTAGCACAGAGATTACAAACGGAAATCATTTCAGCAGATTCTAGGCAGCTGTATCAGGGAATGCGCATAGGTACAGCGCAACCTACTAAAGAGCAATTTAGTTTAGTGAAACATCATTTTGTTGATTGCTTTCCTATAGAAACAATATATAGTGCTGGTAAGTTTGAGCAAGAAGCATTGGAGTTAATCTACAGATTCTTTGATAAGCACCAGTCTATTATCCTTACTGGTGGATCTGGATTATACGTGCAGGCAGTTTGTGAGGGATTTAATGAGATACCAGCGGTTCCTGGGGAGGTAAGAGAACACCTGAATCATCGCCTTCGGCAAGAAGGATTAGCAGTATTGACGCAAGAACTCTCGATACTGGATCCTATCTATTATCATACAGTTGACTTGCACAACCCGCAACGGGTGATACGCGCTTTAGAAGTTACAATGGCCACTGGTAAGCCTTATTCACAATTTAGGTTGCGAAATACACAGATTCCTGCTAGGCCCTTCCAAGTTATTAAAATAGGATTGCAACTAGATCGTACGCTTCTTTACCAACGCATCGATCAACGTGTAGACCATATGATGAACCAGGGGTTGTTAACAGAGGTTATGGCATTATATCCTTACAAACAATATAACAGCTTACAAACGGTCGGCTACCAAGAATTGTTTGGGTATCTAGACCAGCAGTATACGCTACAAGAAGCTGTTGACCTCATCAAGATAAATACAAGAAGATATGCTAAACGTCAGCTTACTTGGTTTCTTCAGCAAAAAGATATAACGTGGTTGTATCCTGGTGAGGTAGAAGCTATTCTAAACCATATTACTGCTAAAATGGGAGCTAGTATCAAATAGGTTTTATCATTTCCCCTTGATCAAATCAGGACCAAACTTTTGCAGGGATCTACTTAAAAATTGAGGGTATTACCTATGGGTTGGTTAGCAAACCAAAAAATTTGCAATAATAAATGGTACGATATAGTGCAAATTTCATTGCTTTTTGTTTAGTTTGTTTTCTAAATAATGAAAGTAAAATAACCTCTGAGTAAAAAATAGATAAAACATTTGTTTATTTCCTTAATAGGTTGTTAATTTGTAGTGTTTAAAATTTTTAACATAAACTTTAATCTAAATAATATAATAATATGAGTAACATAGTAAAAAAAGTAAGTAAATTATCTTTATTCTTAGTAGGGTTGGCAGTAGTTTTTGGCGTGGTTTCTTGTGATTGTAAAAAAGATGATAAGGTTAAAGGAGCCGACACAATACAACAAGACCAAGAAAAAACTTTTAAAGTAAAGTTTAAAGCAGACGCAGATGAAGATGCAGTTCTTTTAGCTCCAGGTTTCGAGCAAGATAATAAAACCATGAAGGATTTAGGCATTACCGGAGCAATAAAAAAAGATGACACCAAGTCTTTCAAACTGAAGGCAAAAACTGATGCTGCAGAAGGTAAAGTTGTGATTAAAGTTACTAAAAGTGCAACAGATAAGACAGAAGTAGCTGAATTTGAGTTGACAGTAGAAAAAAAGTAATATTTTAAAATGTTAAAAGTATAGAGGGAATTCCTTATGGGAAATTCCCTTTTTTATTTCAGAAATTTTTTATTACCTCATTTATCC
>CAZZEE010000126.1:0-4267 GCA_964652695.1 uncultured Cytophagales bacterium | reverse complement strand
TCAATTCTTGTTAATATCCTAATTAATAACCTAATTAAAAGTGTTTTAGTATAGTTCGAACTGCCCATTGATAAGAAGCTGGATGAAAGGCGTATTGTCATTCTCTGTGTTAGTCAGCTGTTGCTTATCTAGTTTCTCTATTAATGCGCTAGTCAACTCGTTTTGTCCATTGTAAATAGTTTGCATTAATGGTGTAGTCGTTTGTATGAGTCCTACTTCCATACCTAGTTGTGTATTATCTAGTTTTTCTATCAGTGCCTTGGCTGCTTCAATTTGCCCTTTAGAAATGGTCCTGATCAATGGAGTATGTCTTTCTCCTGTTTCTCGCTGTTTATTTAATTGCTCTTTATCCAACTTTTCGATCAATAGCTGAGCTAAATCAGCTTGTCCTTTATCAATAGCTAAAATTAAAGGTGATACCCCATTAGCGTTTTCTCGCGTCAATTGTTCATTATCTAGCTTTTCTACTAACAACTTAGCTACGTTGGTCTCGCCCCTATCAATAAGTTGAAGCAGTTGGTTATCAGCCCCAGAATTACTTTGAGGAAATACAATCTTATCTACGTTGTTGATCAATGATTTTGCTAAGTCTCTTTCCCCTTCATTAATCAGTTCAACTACCGGTATATATCCTGTATACTCCTTAGGTAGTAAATCCTTACCTAACTTGGCTGTAATCGCCTTAACTATATTTTCTTGTTTCTTATTAATCGCATAATCTAATGCTGACCATCCATTTTTAACATTTGCTACCAGTTGTTCACTATCTAGTTTATCTATTAATACTTGTGCTACATCCTCCTGTCCTCTATAAATAGCCTGCAGTAGCGCATCCTGCCATTGAGCCTTATCTACCATTTCGATCAATGCTGTTGCCATCTCCTTTTTATCTATGAGAATCGCTAAGATTAATGGCGTATGTCCTTGCGATCCGTGCTGCTGCTTATTTAATTGTTCTTTATCCAACCTAGCTGTTATTGCTTTAGCAATTTCAATTTGGTTACTATATACGGCTTGGATCAAAGGTGTATTTTCAGCGCTATTTCCATTAGCCAACTGCTCCTTACTTAGGTTGGATATCATTGACTTGGCTAGCTTGATCTTCCCATGAATAATAGAGTAAGTTAGTGGCGTAACGTCCAATCTTTTTTCTTTTTTAAGCAATTGTTCTGGCCCTAGTTTGTCTATTAATGCTTGGACTATTTCTTCGGAATCTTTAACCATAGCTATTGTCAAAGGGGAGTTATCTCCCCACCTATCTGTAACAACTAGCTGTTCTTTACTTAGTTTCTCTATCAATATTTTCGCTATCTCTATGTGATTACCGCTAATTGCTAAGCTAAGAGGTGTGTTATCAGATTTACTTCTGTGATTTAACTGCTGTGAATCGAGGTGTTTGATTAAGGCTTTAACGACGCCTATATGGCCCTCTCTAACAGCATTGAATAACGGGGTTTCGTCGTATGATTCACTTTGTATATCTGGTTTTGCTCCTCGTTCTATCAGCATATTTACAATATCCACGTTACCTACACGAGCTGCGATATGCAATACAGCTTCACCGTTATATAAATGAAGCTCTTGATTAGCATCCCTATACTGGTTGTATTTTTGATTAAGATCTACAGGTTGCCCATCTTTTAACTTTTCAAGAATATCTGCTAATAAAGGTTGCTTTGCTGATTTTGCATCCTGGATCATAGTCTCTGTAATGGTAGTCTGATACCAAATAATAGAGACGGGGGGAATATTCTGGTGGTTGTCTTTATGTTCAAGGGCTGCAGTTATTGTTACCTTAGTAACGTTTTTCTGGGGTTGTAAAGTAAATTCGATGGAGACAGAAGATAAACTAGCTTGTGCTTTAAAATGAGTAAGTAACTCTACTACAGGCGATGGACTATCCTTGCGGCTATTAGTAGCGTCTATGTAATGAAGCGTGCTTCCTGTACTTCCTAATTCTATTAAAGCTAACTTAAGCGTATAATCAGATGGGTTTATAGCTTCCCCTTTCTTATTTCGGATAGATAGTTGAAAAGTCTTATTATCGCCTTCCAAACCTTGTGTATTGCTGGTAAATGCTATTGCAGTGTCTTCTCCTTTGGTAGAATTTGGTTTAATATCTCCCCTATTGCAATCACAACCAATTAAGCTGAAAGCTATAATAAGTACCAATAGATAAGTAATTGATTTTGTGCTTAATGACATACTAAAATTTATTAGGTAATAAAGGCTTGATGTAAATCTACAAGACTATTTGAATGTTTTGAAAATTTGCATGATTATATTGACAAATCTACAATTAACAACCCATCTAACCATATTCAGACCTATTATTTGCTTATCAAAAAATCACTATACCCAACTGTTGTGCAATAGCAGTTTCAGATTGTTTGAGAGTTGTATGGATATATAATAGTTTATCCTCCTCTACAGGGTCCTCATTATTTTTCAACAGCTGGCTATTCTCCTCTATCAATTGATGGACGAGCCGTAGCTTGAGGCGCAGGATATTCTTATAAACCGTTTGGTATAGGTTGTCCGATTCCCGCGGGATGCTGATTTGATACCTTTCCTGCCACTGATCGCTCACCTCATAAGGGGTTGCTGTCAGATGGATAGCTGTCTTCTGTATCTGTTCATCCCTATGCTGGATAAATAGATTGACATCTAAGGGCTTTCCTTGCTGGACATGCTCCATATAGATTTTCCATATTTCTTGATAAACAGGGTGCTGAAAGTTTACATCTGCCAACTCTTGCAAGAGATAAGTACTCAGCGGATTACCATCTTCTAGCGGAATAGCGCCATAATTCAGCAATAGTCGAATACTCTCTTGCTCATAGGCAACAATGGTAGTAGACGCGTCCACTGGCTTGACTGTTCCATGCGTAGCTGTGAGCTGAAGGGAGGCTGTCCCTGGCCGTCGTTGACGTGCCCGCATCTGCTCTTTGTCCTGAATGGCCAGTAGCTTGTTGTGTTCTGCCAACAAGACCACTTCACTAATTTCCAACAGCTTACTAGTCTGCTGAAGCAACAACGTACGGTGCACCTCATCTGGGATGAGCACAATACTTTGTAGAATCTCTTGAATCACCTCTGCCTTGCGTACTAGGTCCTCACCTACCCCTTCCATGAGCAACTTGGCCTTGAAGGTGATAAAGTCCTGTTCATGGGCATGTATATAAGCTTGTAAAGCTTCCCCTCCTACCTGCTTGGCATAACTATCAGGGTCTTCACCAGGAGGTAGTAAGATGACTTTGACATGCAGCCCCTGCTCGAGGATCTTGTCAATCCCTCGGAGGGCAGCTTTGATGCCTGCAGCATCGCCATCAAAGAGGACCGTGATGTGCTTGGTAAACCGACTGATAAGCTGTATTTGCCCCTCTGTGAGAGCGGTGCCGGAAGAAGCCACCGCATAGTCTAATCCTGCTTGGTGGAGGGCTATGACGTCGGTATACCCTTCTACCAATAGACATTTATCCAGCTGTTTGATCTTTTGCTTGGCTTGATAGATACCATAGAGCGCATCACCCTTGTGGTAGATGGGCGTTTCTGGGGAATTGATATACTTCGGTTGATCGTTGGCTGATCCTATGATCCTGCCTGCAAAGGCGATCACTTTGCCAGACAGGTTGTGAATGGGAAATATGACTCTGCCTCTAAATCGATCGTAGCGCTTGTCTTCGTTATGGATCAGTAATCCTGCCTTTGCCAGCCATTCATCGGAGTACCCTTGCTGCTGCGCATACTGATAGAAACCACGCCAGGTATCGAGGCTGTAGCCTATTGAAAACTGATGGATGGACGTATCGGTCATGCCTCGTTCATGGAGATAACCTAGCCCTACCCGCTGCCCTTCTGGGTGCTGCCACAAGTTCTCCGCATAATAGCTTTGGGCCAGTTTCATGAGGATATATAAGCTATCCTTTTCATGCTGGAATGCAATATCTTGATTGTCATCTTCTGTCTCCTGGATGGGAATGCCGTACTTTTGGGCTAGCTGCTTAACAGCCTCTACAAAGCTAATACCTTCTATAGCTTTGATAAAACCAATGGCGTCGCCTGCCGCGTCGCAGCCAAAGCACTTATAAAAACCTTTGGCAGGAGAAACAGCAAAGGAAGGAGTCCTCTCGTTGTGAAAGGGACAGCAAGCCCATAAGTTTTGCCCCCGCTTTTTGAGGGTAACAAAATCTCCTATTACTTCCTCTATCTGGGCTGTTCGCTGTACAGCTTGTATGGTCTCTTGGCTTAACATAAGTTGCTGACG
>CAZZEE010000125.1:0-4301 GCA_964652695.1 uncultured Cytophagales bacterium | reverse complement strand
AAGCTGAAAAGAAAGCTAAAGAATTAGTTGACGCAGCCAAAATAGAAGCTGAAACCAAAGCCAAAGAATTAGTTGATGCAGCCAAAATAGAAGCTGAAACCAAAGCCAAAGAATTAGTTGATGCAGCCAAAGTAGAAGTAACCAAGCAAGCTAAAGAAGAAGCTGGAAAAGTAGCTGAAGCTAAAGCTAAAGAACTAGTTGACGAGGTAAAAACAGAAAACCAAACGAAGTTCGAGAACTTAGTCGAGACAATGTTCCCAGAGAAAAAAAGTTTGTGGGAAAGAGTCAAAGGTATGATTGGCACAAAAAAATAGATCCCCCAACCTGGCGCAAGCGTCCTCGCTTGCGCCAAAGCAACTTGGATCATCTCCTGGTGAGAGAAGTTATTTTTCTGTGCTGGTAAATCTCTAAAATGTCGCAAGCGGTCATCACCCCCTGGCGCAGAAGTTCTTCTTCCCTTCTTCCGTGCCAGCGAACAATAAGCCCTCATCACACTAATAATCCACAACCAAGCTTTTGAATAATCAAATTTGGCGCTATATTTAAAAAAGAACTATTTGCGACCCATAATGAACAAACCAGAAGAGCCTCCAACAACTACTTCCGCTAACCATCCCACCATTCACGAGATTACCCCCATCGGGAACATGTATCAAAACTGGTTCCTGGAATATGCCTCGTACGTTATCCTAGAGCGTGCTGTACCCGCCATTGAGGATGGTCTCAAGCCAGTGCAACGTCGCATCCTACATGCCATGAAAGAAATGGATGATGGACGCTACAACAAGGTGGCTAACATCATTGGCCAAACCATGCAATACCACCCCCATGGGGATGCCTCTATTGGGGAAGCCATCACCAACCTAGGACAAAAAGAACTGCTCATCGATACACAAGGCAACTGGGGCGATATTCGTACAGGAGATAGCGCCGCAGCAGCCCGCTACATAGAAGCACGACCTGCTCCCCTGGCTCATGCCATTTTATATAGCCCCGCCATCACTACCTGGCAACTCAGCTACGATGGTAGAAAAAAAGAACCCGTCACTTTACCTGTTAAATTCCCTTTGCTGTTGGCCCAAGGCGTAGATGGTATTGCTGTAGGATTGGCTACTAAGATATTGCCGCATAACTTCTGTGAGCTCATAGAGGGCTCTATGGCCATTCTACAAGGGAAGACACCTACCCTTCTCCCTGACTTCCCTACCGGTGGTCTGGTAGATTGCACCAACTATCAAGATGGGAAACGAGGAGGCAAAGTTCGCCTCAGAGCTCGCATTGAAATACTTGATAAGAAAACCCTGATCATCCGAGAGATCCCTTATGGAACCACCACCACTGCCCTCATCGAAAGCATTATCCAGGCTTATGAAAAAGGTAAAATCAAAATCAAGCAAGTGGTGGACAATACAGCTGAGAAAGTAGAGATCCTCGTCCACCTAGCCCCTGGTCAATCTCCTGATGTCACCATGGATGCCCTATATGTATTTACAGATTGTGAGGTTAGTATCTCCCCCAATGCCTGCGTCATCAAAGAAGGGAAGCCTGTTTTTGTAGGCGTTAATGAGCTCCTGACCTATAATACACATCGTACCCGAGAGATCTTACAACAAGAGTTGACAATCCAACACAAGGCCTTACAAGAGAAGATCCTCTTTGCTTCCCTAGAAAAGATTTTTATCGAGCAAAAAATTTACCGCAATATTGAAGAAAGTGAGACCTGGGAGCAAGTCATTCAAACGATCGACCAAGGGTTAGAACCTTACAAAAAGCAATTCTATCGATCGATCACAAGAGAAGATATTACCAGTTTGACAGAGATCAAGATCAAGCGGATCTCTAAATATGATAGCCAAAAATCTGCTGATGCGCTATTAGCCCTTGAAAAAGAGCTAGCGGAAATCCAGCACCACCTCGACAGTCTTACTGCTTATACCATTCAATACTATAAAAACCTATTGAAGAAGTATAGTCCTGGTAGAGAACGAAAGACAGAGATCAAAACATTTGATACCATTGAAGCCAACACCGTAGTAGCCACTAACCAAAAATTATATGTCGATCGTAAACAAGGGTTTATAGGCTATGGACTTAAGAAAGATGAGCTCATCGGGGATTGTTCAGACCTAGACGATGTTATCATTTTTAGGAAAGATGGTAAATGCACGGTCGTGAAGATTGCTGAAAAGGTATTTGTAGGGAAAGACATTATCCATGCAGCTGTCTATAAAAAGAATGACGAACGGCGGGTATATAACCTGATTTATCTAGATGGTAAGTCTGGAATCACCAAAGCCAAACGATTTCAGGTGCTAGGTATCATCCGAGATAAAGAATATGATCTCACTGCAGGTAATCTTGGTTCTTCTATTCTTTATTTGACGGATAATCCCAATGGAAATGCAGAGGTGGTTACCTTAGTTCTATCACCCAGCAGTACCGCTCGTAACAAGGTATTGGATTTTAACTTTGCAGCGCTGCAAGTGAAAGGTAAGAGTGGCCAAGGTAACACCCTCACCAAGTATGCAGTTAAAAAGATCCAGCTCAAGTCACAAGGACAATCCACACTAGGAGCCCAAGAAATATGGTATGATACCCATATCGGCAAGCTCAATACAGAAGGAAGGGGCACCAAGCTAGGAAGCTTCCAAGGGGAAGATCGCATCTTGCTGATCTTCAAGAATGGGCAGTATATGGTAGCTAACTATGAGCTGACAAGGCACTTTGAAACGGAGCTTCTATTGTTCGTAGAAAAGTTCGATCCAACCAGCATCATCTCAGCCGTATATTACGATGAAAAGGCGAAGCAATACTATGTAAAGCGCTTTCATATACAGACTACTACATTAGACAAAAAAATAAGCTTTCTACCAGAGGATAAACAAGCAAAACTGATATTGGCTACTACCTTAGCTCATCCACAAATATCCTTACAATATAAAGAATCCAGTCCCCAACCTGCACAAACCTTGTTATATGATCTGGGGGATTTGCCTATTCAAGGCTGGAAAGCAGCAGGAAGTAAGCTTTCGAAATATACTATCACGGCGGTCAGTCTGGCTGGTGGTAATGAAGCAAGGCACTCCACGAACAGCCTACAGTAAGTCTATTTTCAATTCTAGTATGTAGTTTCTAGTTCAAAACTCATTTTATGCCTGCCCGTCATTGCGAACGAAGTGAAGCAACCCCGAAGGGCTCATCACCGCGCGTAGGATTGCAGCGTTGCGATTATCCATCATGCGAAATAAATGGATTGCCACGCTACTATGTGGCTCGCAATGACAGACTGAACAGGTGATCAAAACTATCAGACACAAATTATGTACCACCATGCAAATAACCTTACTACTAGTGGGTTCAGAAGCTTACTCCTGGAAACTCATATCTCACTATAATAACTATTTGAGCTAACTTATTGCTTTTCAATGTATTTATGATGATCTTCGCTCCATTATACGTAGGGTGATTAGCTCAGATGGTTTAGAGCGTCCCGTTGACATCGGGGAGGTCGCTGGTTCGAATCCAGTATTGCCCACTCTCTTGCATTATTTCTCTTACTTATATAGCAAGGGTACTAATTTTCATCTAATTTTAAAAGCTCCGAAATGGTCACAAACTGATACCCAGCCACCCTCAGCTTCTCAATAACCAGTGGTATAGCCTGGACAGTCTGGGATCTATTAAGCCCCTTTTCATCTCCATTCCCATCATGGCAAAGGATAATCGATCCTGGCTTTGTTTGCGCTAAAATGCGATTTACAATAGTTTCTACACCAGGGCTAGCCCAATCATCCGGAATTACATCAAATAGTATATGAGGCCTTTTAGCTTTATATAGCATCCACGGAAGCAAGATGAGCTTCCTTCCATAAGGTGCCCTAAAATGGATGGGGCCTTGGTAACCCGATTGCCTGATAATATGGTCTGTTTTTTCTATTTCTTCTTGTATAAAGGCAAGGGGTTTAAAAATAAGGGGTTCATGGGAATAACTATGATTGCCTATCTCATGACCTTCTTCATGTATATGACGTACCAGCATAGGGAATTGTGCTGCATTCTTCCCTAATAAGAAAAAGGTTGCTTGCACTTCATAGGAACGTAGAATGTCTAAAATTTCCCTAGTATGATAAGAGGGTCCATCATCAAAAGTCAAAGCAACTACCTTTTTGTCAGTCTTTATACGATGGATACACTTTCCTAATAGTTGTGGGGAGCGATGACTCTTTAGCCATAAGAATGTGCCATTAAAAAGGAAGCGTCATTTAAATTGTGTAAAATACAGAAAGGGTCTATATTTTAGT
>CAZZEE010000124.1:0-4336 GCA_964652695.1 uncultured Cytophagales bacterium | reverse complement strand
GACGCCTCGCAGGAAATTCGCCATTTTTGCGCGGTTTGTGGCAGCCGCTAACAGCGGGGTCTCGCCGGAATGATGCCCCGCGGAACAAACGAAGGGTTGGACGAGGGCGAGCAAGATCCGGATTAGATAACTGCGACTAGGATTCCAGACTGAACCGCTATAGTTCCATCGAGCTGTTGACTTTGCGGGCTCCACAGCAAATCGTTGCGACGTTCGCGACTTACCGACGATAGCCTTCCCAAACTACAGCGAGCCAAGACCATTGATCGCACGATGATTGTCAAAGCGCTAAACAACGGCCAAAGCGAGATTCACAAGGCGTCGTCACCGGTGCGGAGCCGGTATGAGTGCGAGCGCCTGAGATCCGATAGTGCCACACAATCCGAAGATGCCGGAGGTCGGTCTGACATCCCAAATTGCTTCTACACACGATTAACTTTCAAGCCCCGCGATCTAAAGCTAAAGACCCGCGTCTACTAGATTTCGCAAGAGCGTAGCGCCGAGTTGAACCCGGTCTCTGATGTCGAGGCGACGTCCGCGTACATCGACTTGTGGAACCTTCAAAAGACAATCGTCGCCGATGCCGTGGGCTACCCGCACGCGCGCGAATGACTCGGCGTGTTGCTCGGCGATGGGTGGACGGAGCAACAACCCCTCCTGCACACACCTGATCCCGGATTCGCTCGCCGTCAGACGTAGCCAGCGTGGCTCCGTCTCGTACCCAGTGAACCACTGATCTTCCGTGCTCAACACGCCGCTCTCGCGCCGGATCGCCTCAAGGAATGGATCACGGTAAGAGCTATTCATCTGGGTCTTGTTCAGCATGCATAGGTCGTAGTTCGAACCGGCGTAGATGCCGGACCGTCCCTCACGCATTGCGGGGTACTTCACGAAGTACCAGCGCCATTCCAGACCGTCCGACTGATCGATGCCATCGACCCAATCGCTCGCGAATGCTGCGAGAGCAGTCTGCACGTCCGCCGATCGTTCGGCGACGGCATCCAAGAGTCGCCCGAGTACCGACGGCGTCCCATCACGGTGGTCATGGCTCCCACTCGTAAGGAGGTCGCGCCAAGGGGCTTCGTTTGAGCCCGAGCCGAGCTGAAAGAACCTGGGATTGCTGGAGCGCGAATAGTCGCCAGCAGCGAGGAGCGCGCCCGTCAGGAGCGGAAGCAGACGCGCATCGCCGAAGATGTCGTGAAAGGCCCGTGCGCGGCGTTCGAAAACCGTCACGTCGATCTCGAACGCAGTGAGGCAGCCGCGCAAGATCGGGTGATCCTCTAGTTGAAAAACATGGCGCTCTAGCGTCGGCTCCTTGGCAAGCATGTCCGCCTTCAACCGCTCATCGGCGACCTGAGCCTGATTGAAGCTAGTGATTCCTTCGATCGTGCCCTCGACGATGAGGAGTCGCACGTCAGTGAGGAGCCCGGGCATCTTCTCGAGGCGCAGCTCGTTGCCCGAGGCCTCGATCAGGTTCCGCAGGACGCGAAGCCGGCGTGGGAATTCCTGCGTAGTGTGAATCCGGTGCAGCAACAAGGCGTAGAAGAACAATGTATGCGGCCAGCTGAAGACGCGATTGCGACCTCGCATGTCACCGTAGTTCGCACAGCACGCCGCGAACAGGTTGACGCCTGTGCCCCACTGCGGACCGAAAAGAACGACCTTGCTCGTGTCCTCCGAGTCGAGAGGCAGCTGACTCAGCGTGAACGTCTGCGAAAACACTAAGGAGATATCCTCGTTCGTCCACGTGTCGAAGCACTTGAACAGGAAGTCGAGATGAACGCGAGCATTGTCATTGTCTCGTCCATACACGCGTTCACCGATCGCCTCGATATCGCCTGAAGACAGACACCTGTCGTGCCAGTCGCAGAGCTCACTCACGAAATGGAAGTAGCGGAGAAACTCGTCGTCGACGATGTCATCGCTTCCCCGGTAAGACCACAGAATGTCAGCCCACACGCCGTCGACCTTCAGCGCGAAGTCCTCGACTTGATCAGGGATGGAGCGGTCGAGAACCTGCTCGAACCTCGCCTTGAAGTTCTCGAAGGGGGTGAGTGGCTTCCCACGCGAGTTCATCTTGATGTAGAGATCCTCGCTCAAACCCTTCCGCTCAATCGGCAGCAGGTGGAAAGTAATCGCGGGCATTTCCGGATCGACAAGGCGCGCCCACGCCGCCGCACAGTCGGCACCGGCGAAGCGACTGCTTATGGCGCTGAGCATGACCACCATCGCCCGGATGGTGGGGTCATGCCGCCACGTATGAAGGAACCAGTGTTGGTCTTCGATCCAAACCCGCAGGTCGTTCACATCGTCGGGAGGGGTGCAACCACCAAGCCGCTCGCAGAAGAGGCGCGCGCTAGCGCGAGTCGCATAGGAGAAGCGCTTCCATCCCTCTTCCTGAGCGAAGCACTGCGCGCGCCACGCCAGGTACCAGTGAAGTAGAAAGAGAGTCGTCAGCCGTTGCTGACCATCGAGAGGGCGCAGTGTGCCTTCCTCTACGTCCCCGTAGACGAAGTCTAGGCTCAGAGGAGGCCCGCCCGTGAGCGCGTCGCGGAGAACGACGAGGAAGTTTTCGCGAATGCGTGCAACAGCAAGGTCCTCCCGTCCCTGCGCGTAGTCCCGCTGGATGATGGGGATCTCGATCCGCTCAACGGCGGGCGCATCGTTGGTGCGTCGAGAGAACAGGGCGTTGTAGGAAGTGACATAGCTCCTCATGACTGGGGAACCTCCGCTTTGAGGTAACGACCAACGCCACACTCGGTCGAGAGGATCGCTTTCAGATAGGCCTCGCGGTCTTTCGTACTCCAAAAATGGATCTGCTGGGCGTCAGCATCTGTGTAGTACTTCAGGAAGATCTGGCGCGTGCAGATGGGGATGTACGCGCCCTTACGATCCAGCTCGAGGACACGTCTCCGCTTTACCTCGAACACCGCGTTGTTTAGGGCGCTGTTCGCGCCGCTCGTCAGCAGCGCGAGGTTTGTCAAAGAGTGAACCGAATGCGCCGTGGCTGCAGTGGATGTGTCGCCGCTCGTGAAGGCCGCAGTCACATCGCGCGCGACGTCTTGGAATGCCTGGCGTAGGTGATCCCCGCCCGCAGCGATCGTGGCGAGCACGTCATCAATCCTATCGAGCAGCGCTCTGCGTTGGGGTTCCTCGACTGACGGAAGGCCTACGAGCGCCTCACGGTGAAGACGGAGCCACTCCTTCCACTGTTCGGCCTTCGTGAGGACTTCGGCGTGTTGGGCGTGGATGTGCTCGAGCGACCATTCCTCGTGGCGATGAAGACGGAACGAGTAGCGCTCCGTCGAGTGGGCGACGCGGCGCACGGTTTCGACGTTCATCAACAGTAGAAGACGCGCGCACTTATCCCGATGCGTGTCTTTCTCGTAGCTAAGCTCCGCCACGTCCGAGGGCGTGAGGTTCAACTCGTCGCAAATTCGCTCGTCGAGCGCAGCCTCGAATGTGCTCTTCGCGCGTCCTGCCGCCAGATCAACGATCTCACTGAACGGCTGCCCGATTGCCACGAGGTAGCCAATCTTGTGGTAGTGGTCGCGATTCTCAAACCAACCGAGAACGAGCGCATGAAGGTCGACGACCTCGTTCCAGATGTCCGTTGTTGAGGTCTTCTCAAGCTTCTCTCGGAGGACATCGAACGTGTGAAAAAGTGGACGCTTCCGACCACGAATTCCACCGGCAATTGTGTCGAGTAGCAGAGCAATCCGAGTTGGGCTTCCAGCAGCTGTCTCGTCGGCGACGAAGGCCCAGATGTCGGGGTGCTGGAGATCGCGCTCGATATTGTCCCATTGCGCGGCGATCTCGTGCGTCCTATCCGTCGTTCGCGCGCCACCCCGACTCCGCGTGAGCAAGAGCGCCTTGAACAGCTCGGCGTCGGTTAGCGGAATCCTCCCGACGTTCAGGCGCGTAAAGAGCGTTGTTGAGTCGAGCCCCTTTGGTGCCTCGTACCAGATCACGCGAACGTGTTTGCAGAGATAGCGAAAGACGTCATCGGCGACCTCTTGTCGCTTGAGCGGCGTTGGTCCTTTGTGTTCGAACCACGCTTGAATGCAAGCGTACGCCGCGTGCAGGTGGAAGAAATCGATGTTGCTGTCGGCAAGCGACGGGTCTAAGTCTTGAAGGTAGTCTCGACTCTTCGGCCTCGTGTCGTACGTGATCGCGTATGGCGGTCCGACGTTCTTGAGGAACGCGCGCTGCATGTAGACAAAAATAAGGTAAAGCGTTGTCAGACGCTGCTGGCCGTCGACGAGTTCCCACACGTCTTCGGCGTCGCGCTTCACGACGACCGGCTGGAGGCTGTAGTCCTTGTCGCCGTTTTCCC
>CAZZEE010000123.1:0-4347 GCA_964652695.1 uncultured Cytophagales bacterium | reverse complement strand
AATACTTGAAATCTTGTAAACTCATTTTTGCAAAAATTAACTTTCAACAGACCCAATCAAGTATTTTTCTGGTAAGGAAGGGGCTTGCGAGCAACCGGCCTTCATCGCGAGGGACTGGCACAGCCTTCGGCTTCGCAGTGACGGAAGTGACTGTGGCAACCCCGTAAGGGCTCATCGTTGTGTAGGCCTGTAGGGTATGGAAGATAATCCACTATTCGGTGGATTCTTGTTGTTTAGTAGGGTAGTTATAGCCGCTTCTCGTTTTACACAAGCTCAACCTACTTGTACCTGCTATACTCGCTCATCTTGATTTTGCCAGCAGTTGTTTGCTTTACTATTTTTTATCCTCTATATTTTGATCCACGTTTGAGCAAGTAAACTTGCTATGTTGTTTAACCTTTAACCTGAGTACACGTTTATGCATACGGCTGATATAGTTATTTTTGTTGTCTTCTTACTTATCAACTTCATTGTAGGTCTCAGATACCGAGGCAAAAAGCAGTCTTTTAAAGAATATGCCATAGGCAATAAAGATTTTTCTACGGCTACACTTGTAGCCACAATTGTAGCCACATGTGCTTCTGGGAGCTTATTTTTTAATGATCTCGAGCAGACTTATAGCAATGGCTTGTACTATATACTTGCAACCTTGGTAGGTGGAACTTTATACTTGCTAATTACAGGGTATATTATAGGTCCTCGTATGGGAGCTTTTTTAAATAATGTTTCTGTGGCGGACGCATTGGGCAGTATTTATGGTAAAAAAATACAATTTATAGCTGCTATTAGTACAGTGCTCAAAGGTATTGGTTATACAGCGGTTCAATTTAAAGTCATCTCTAAAATTTTAGTTATCTTATTTGATTATCATGGGCCTGAGGTTACAATTATTTCGGCAGCCATTATTATTCTTTATTCGGCTTGGGGGGGAGTGAAGTCTGTGACACTTACAGATGTGGTCCAGTTTATTACTTTTGGCACCTTGTTACCAGTACTAGCCTTATTCATTTGGAACAATATCTCAGATCATAGCCAAGTCTTCCATACACTCACAAATAACCCTAACTTTGATTTTGCCAAGGTATTCAGTTGGAGCCCCCAATTAAAGTCTGCTTTAATTGTAACTTTTTATTACATGTTTCCTAGTTTGCCAGCAGGGTTATTTCAGCGCATGGTCATGGCAAAAGATATTAGCCAATTAAAGCGCTCTATGGTTTATTCTACAGGAATCATACTTGTAATAGAGTTATTGATAATTTGGATAGCAATTTTAATCTTAACAGACAATCCCAATCTAAAGACCAGTGAGGTAGTTGGCTACATGATTGAAAAACATACTTACACCGGGTTAAGAGGATTTTTAGGGGTTGGAGTTATTGCTTTGGTAATGTCTACAGCAGATTCTACCTTAAACTCTTCTGCCGTAATTGTTGCCAATGACATTCTTCCAACATTAGGTATTACTAAAAAAACTTCAGTACGTTCTGCAGTCGTGGCTACCTTTGGAATAGGTTTCTTCTCTATACTTTTAGCACTCTTTATTCAAAATATTTTACAGATTCTTTTTCTTGCTGCTAACTTTTATATACCCATTACTGCTGTACCTATGTTGCTTACTATCTTTGGGCTCAGAACTAGTAAGCGAGTTATATACATAGGAATGGGAGCAGGAGCTGTGGTAACCGCTTGTTTGTTAATCTTTTTTAAAGATGTAAATAGCTTCTTTCCAGGCATGCTAGCGAACCTTGCCTTTTTATTAGGTAGCCACTATCTGCTGGGAGAAAAAGGGGGGTGGATCAAACAAGAGCAAGTAAATGGATATACAACATATGCCTCCACATGGACCGGGAAAGGTTTTTGGGAACAAATCAAAAATTTCCAATTGGTCGCTTATGTAGAACAACGCTTACCTAATAAAAGCTATTACTATCCCCTCCTTGCCTTTTACTTACTTACTGCTGCTTACTTCTCTTTATACAACTTATCCAATGATGTGCAGAAAAACTATTTTATCATGTATAGGATTGTGCAATATTCAACACTCATCATTGCTACGAGCCTATTTGGGGTTGCTATCCGCCCTACCCTACTCGATAACAAACGCCTCCTAGCATGGCTATGGCCCAGTATCCTCTTGTATACGCTCTTCTTTATAGGGGGAATCATCGTCATGATGAGTGGTTTTGAGTCTATCCAAGTGCTCGTCTTCATGCTCAACCTGTTGATGGCAGTCTTGTTAAGCTCTTGGCAGTTGGCTGTTGCTTTAGCCGCCATTGGTTTAGCGGCTGCTGCTTGGGTATTTAATTATTTCTTGGGAGATATTGTCCCTATTCAAAGCGCCCTGTCCATCCCCTTTCAAATCGGGTATGGGCTCCTGTTGTTTAGTAGTGTGCTGATTGCTTTATTCCGCTTCAAACAGGCTAACCAGGACTTAGAAAATAAGCACCAACAGCTTCGCGTTTCACACCAAGCAACAATTAAAGACTTAGGTAAATCACGTAGGCATGAAGAGCGTTTTGTACGAGCCATGAATACAGAAGGGATTGAGATATTTCAAGAAGTAATCAGTACCAGTAAGTCGTTGGAAGCGCAAGCTAAAAAGATGGATAGCAAGTTATTGCCAGCTTCTTTTGTAAAAAACTTTGTTGATTGGCAAGACCAGCTGGGCTTAACGGCACACTACCTGCAAACCCTAGCGCATAGGGCTATATCTTATATGCGTCTGTTAGTAGAAACAGAGCCTGTGGATAGAATTTTGAAAGACCTGCTAGCGCTTTTAAAAATTCAAGATGTGGTTACGGTCCCACAAATCAAGGTCCAGAACCACTCTAAAGCAAAAGAGCTAGAGGCAGACCTTGGCAAAATCAAAAACCTCCTCCTATCAGCTATCTTGTATGCCCAAGAAAAATATCCTTCCAACCCCAATCCTATTATAGTGCGACTAGAAGATACGCGTCTGGGTTATCTCATTAGTGATGAAGGCGGGAATTTAAAAGAAATCCTTGCTGTGTGCTTCGTTGTCACCACGGCAGAGGAGCCCGTTCCTGTTGAATCGATTTATTTAGGCAATGCGGAACAAAACAATAAAGTACTCAGTCCGCAGATTGCAGAAAGTGTTGTACTTGCTACCAACCAGCATATCATTGAGGCGCATTATGGATATTTATCTGTAACTACCCAAGAAAGAGCAGTAACACAGGTGTATGTTATCCCTACCCATGTGCGGGATGTACGTCCTAAAGAGATTGATGCCCCGGAGATGGATGTGGATACTTATATTCCACCCTCTAATGAAGCGTATCCAGGGGCTGCTGAACAAGAGGCTACCTTCCTAGAAGCTGTCAAGAACCAAACTACGGCTGATATAGCATTGATCAACAAGGCTTTGCGAATCATTAAGAAGTACCATGGACCTGTGAAACGTAAGTCTGGAGAGCCATTTTACTTGCATCCAGTTACCGTAGCAACAATTGCCTTAGGATTTACCAAAGATCCAGATGTCATCGTTGGCTGCTTGCTTCATGATTTGGTGGAAGACACGGCTTTCTCTTTACCACAAGTGGGTCTTATGTTTAATACACGTATCCAACGCATTGTAGATGGGGTCACTCACTTCTATAGCGATTTGGATACACTTTATAAAATCAAACTAGCTACACACGAAAATATTAATAAATTGCTGCAAGCAGAGGATAAGAGTGTGCTATACGTGAAGCTATCAGATAGGCTGCACAATATGCGGACCATCCAGTTTCATTCAAAGCTTGAAAAACGAAAAAAAATAGCAGAAGAGACTTTATTGTTCTTTGTACCCATGGCGCAACATTTAGGACTGAAAGAGGTGGAAGCTGAGCTTAAAAAGCGTAGTTCGGACGTACTAGCGCAGGTAGAGTAGACTGCTTTTATAACCGTACTCTTTTTTCCCTTAATGCGTGGGATGGCAGGATTATCACCGCATCTTTACGAGCCCGCGCAGGGATAAACCCTCCGGGGTTATCTTCTATCCCACACGCCTACACAACGATGAACGCCTTCTGCCACGGTTCTTCAAGCTTTGCTGTGGCCGTCCTTCGCAATAACGCTAAAATACTGTACCCGTTCACGCTTGTGTGTAAAACTGTTGCAGTATACGTTCACGCTCTATATTACCAAACAAAAGATTTGCCTTTGGAAAAATGGCGTAAAAAAAATGAGCAGCGTGCCTTAGGGGAAGAGAACGAGAGCAGTGGGTTGGCGCTGCATGTCATTGCGAGCCCCATAGGGGCGTGGCAATTGAGTTTGGCATCAACAAAGCGGTGGCAGGAAGTAATTCCTGCCACTACAAAATGTCTTTGCGAGGCCCCGTCA
>CAZZEE010000122.1:0-4371 GCA_964652695.1 uncultured Cytophagales bacterium | reverse complement strand
CATAGTCAGTTTTTACCTCTAATATACTAAACTACTCTTGGGTTAGCAAACCCATTATTTTTACTTTCAAAGTTGTCAAATACATCAATCAGCAATGCATTTTCTGGGGTGATCAATTGGAGCAGGGATACTACTTGTATCACATTTTCAGCTTCTGCTCCTCCCTGAGAGGTTGTAGTAAGCTTCTGTAACTTACCTTCTTCGCTTTTTTTGACCATTTCTACCTTCTTCAATAGGTGTTCTGTTTTAGTCCTTGTGTCGGAACCTTTATTATTAAAGACAAATAAAATAGAATGGGGATTCACTTTGCCTTGAAGTAGTTGGCTAAGGGTTAGGCTAATACCCCGCATATTAACTGCATTTGTTTCAAGGTCTTTCTTGTCAATAACGACAATAATTCCCTTGATGGATTTAGCAGCATTGACCATTAACTGAGTAGCTATATTGATATTCAGGCGATCTGCTTGTGTACGGGTATCATGGAACCCAGGACAATCACAGTAAATAACCTTAGAATGTGGGGTGGTATACACATTGGGTAATAAAGTCTGAGACTCCACACCATTCCCTATTTTAGCCCAGTGGTTGGATGGATCCTCAGGCTCAGCAAATTCCTCATCAATCTCTTCGTTATAGGTTGTTTTCATCTTGCTTCCTAAAGCATAGTTGATAATGGTACTTTTGCCAGCACCTGTGTTACCTAAAACAAGCACAATATCTGCTTTTTCTGCTTTTGCTGCATTCGTAGTGGCTTTTTGAACAAATGCTTGTACTTTTTCAACTGCTGTTGGGATTAATCCTTCTTTAGGATAGGGCTGTATAGGCTGACCACTCAGATTGTGACAACTTTCTAACAGGAAAATTATTAATAGACACTGAGTTATTATTTTTGTATGCTTTTTTAGGGATGCTGTTATTATCATTATGTTACTCATAGCGAATGTAGGTTTAAAGCTTATAAATGCTAAATTTAGGGGCGCCTACAACTAAGCATAAAACAAGTTATGAAGCAATAGATATTTTTAAGTTTTTTATTCGGTTGTGTTTTTTTGATTAAAATCGAACAAGCATTTTATACACGTTTAAAGGGTGTTAAAACCGTAAAATTGGCCTTTTTGGGCTAGAAAAGGAACCTACGTATAAAAATTCTCCTGTCCGCGAGCAATAAAATGCCGTTTTTATAGGTGTTGTTAATAAACAAAATAAGCGATTTTAGTTTTTGATTCGTTGTACCCCTCTGACCGGGTACAACATTTGTAACCTTTTTTTGAATGGCACCAATCAATTCAAACTTATTTCCTGATATCCCGATTAATTAACCTGAGTTGCTGGTTACGCGATTGACTTAAAGCCTGGATGGCCGCGGTCACTTCGTTCCCTCGCCATGTCGTCATCGCGAGCCCCGTAGGGGCGTGGCGATCCACTATCATTCAAAATGAATCCAAAATAGTCGCAGACATACTCCCATATTACTACTAGCAACTTGGGTTAATTACCCTTTCAGCAATTTAGCCAACTCTTCTAAAGTGATAATCGTCCATATCTTTTTACCATCAGGAGTATGCGTAGGGATGCTGCAAGCAAATAACTGATCTACTAGGCTATCTATTTCTAGCATGGTCAGTCTTTTTCCAGGTTGGATGGCAGCATGTTTAGCTAGGGAGCGAGCTGCATTTTCTTGGAGCGGAATAGATAAGTGGCTTTGGTTCCATTTGATTTGTTCTAAGATATTTTCTAGGAGGTGTTGGGGATCATGCTGGGCAGCTTCTGCTGGGTAGCCAACGAGGACAATGCTATTCTTGCCAAAAGCTTCTATAGCAAACCCCATCGCATTTAATACCTCTTCATAAGCTTGTAAAAGCTCGAAGTCAGCGGGATTGATGTCAATTTGATGCGGAAAGAGTAACTGTTGGGAAGTACCTGTATTGTCTTTTAATTGCTGTAGATACTTTTCATATAAAATGCGCTCATGGGCAGCATGTTGATCAACCAGCAATAAACCAGATTTAACGGAGGCTAAAATATAAGTCGCATGTAGTTGCATTTTAGCAGCATTGTCAGGCCCTTCTGGGGCTAAGGCTGTAGAGGGTACGTGTATATTAGCGGGAGTAGCTAGGTCGTTGTTAGCTGTATGGGATATAGGAAGGCTCGGCGTTTGCTCTTCTAGTTCGGGTAAAGGTAGTAGACCTGGCTGATTTCCCGCTGTATGAGTTGGATGATGTGCATCTAGTCTTTGATATAGCTGTTCCCATTCTTGGGGGCTTACAGCAGGTTTGTCAAACTTTTTAAAAGATGCGTATTGCTTTTCTGTAGAAGTGAGGTAATTCTTAGGCGGTATAGGTGTTTGTAACCCTAGTGGGTCTATATTGGTATTTTGTTCAAAGTCTAATGTAGGTGCTCCATGTTGGGCAAGTGCTTGTCGTACAGTAGCTTGGAGAATAGCATACACCATCTGCTCATCCTCAAACTTGATCTCCGTTTTGGTAGGATGTACGTTGACGTCAATACGCTGGGGATCGATGTCGATAAACAACACATAAAAGGGGAAGGCGTCTTTGGGAATCAGCTCTTCAAAGGCATTCTTGACAGCATGGTGTAAATAGGCATTCTTGATAAAACGATTGTTGACCAAGAAAAACTGTTCGCCGCGGGTCTTTTTAGCATAAGTAGGGTTACCGATGTAGCCATGGATCTGTAAAATATCTGTATTTTCTTGACAGGGGATGAGTTGTTTTTTGTAGGCTTCCCCAAAAAGATGTACAATTCGATGAGCCAGCTTAGTGGAAGGAAGGTGATAAGTCTCCTGCTCATTTTGATAGAATGAAAAAGAGATGTCAGGTCTCGCTAAAGCAGCATGCTGAAATTCTTCGACGATGTGTTTAGTTTCTATGGGGGCTGACTTGAGGAAGTTTCTGCGAGCTGGTACATTGAAAAAAAGATTCTTGACACTAATCGTAGTCCCTATGTTAGTGGCAGTCGGTTCCTGCAGCTTGACTTTGGATCCTTCTACTACCAAGCGTGTACCTAGTTCAGATTCGGGCATGCGCGTTACTATTTCTACTTGCGCTACAGCTGCTATGGATGGCAAAGCTTCCCCCCGAAAGCCCATGGTGCGGATGTTAAATAAGTCATCAGCTTGCTTGATCTTGGAGGTAGCATGTTTTTCAAGGCTCATCCTAGCATCCACTTCCGACATCCCGATACCATCATCAATGACCTGTATGAGGGCTTTACCAGCATCTTTCACGACTACTTGTATGTGCTTACTACCTGCATCTATGGCATTTTCTACTAATTCTTTCACTACAGAAGCAGGTCTTTGAACAACCTCTCCTGCTGCTATCTGGTTAGCTAATGCATCTGGCAGTAGTCGAATAATATTCTTGGTAGACATAGGGTTAAAATCCATGGATGGTGCCAATCAATGGTCCTTGAATTTAATATATTTCTTTCAAACCTAATCCTATAAACAGTTTGAGCAGTTGATTATTTATTTTCTACTCTTTATTTGGGTTGCCTGCCTTTGTCGCTGCGAAACCAAAAGCGTAGGTACAGTCGAGATGACGGGGGTTACTAGAATGCTCCTTCCTGACTTGGATAATAACAATCATGCTGGACGAGTCTTAATAAAACCGTATATTGCTACCCTACCATTTTTAAATATTCTCTTATGATTGCCTATCTTCATGGAACCCTTACTGACAAATCTCCTACCCAAGTAATCATGGACGTAGGGGGTATAGGTTATGAGGTTCAAATTACTTTGAATACCTATGAAGCTTTGAAAGAAGCAACTACTTGTAAAATCTTTACTTATCTCCACATTACCCAGGATGCCTATACGGTGTATGGTTTTTCGGATATGGTCGAAAAACAGTGGTTTCTACAGTTGTTGGGTGTCAATAGTATCGGTTCTCGTACAGCGATGACCGTCTTATCCTACCTCAAGCCCGATCAACTGCAACAAATTATCATGAAGCAGCAGGTAGATGTCTTGCAAGGTATTAAGGGTATCGGTCAGAAAGGGGCTCAGCGGATTATCTTGGAGTTAGCAGGTAAAGCAGCCAAGATGGATGCGGTTTTATCCACCCCTTTTTCACAGCAGGATGCTATCTACCAAGAAGCTATAGCAGCCCTGGCTAAGCTGGGTATATTAAAAGCTACTGCAGAAAAGACCCTTGCTAAATCCCTCAAGAATTATCAAGGAGAAGTGACGGTAGAGGCCTTGATTAGGTTAGCGTTGCAGGGATAGCGTTGTTAACAAATTCTTTGAGTTACCTACTTCCCCTATTCATATATTAGTTAGTTAATCCTTAAACAACCCTAACCCTTCTTTTAAAGAAGCATTAAAAAGCATATTTTAGGGCAAAA
>CAZZEE010000121.1:0-4398 GCA_964652695.1 uncultured Cytophagales bacterium | reverse complement strand
AGTGGCTCTTGCTTTTCTTAGAATATGCTTGCAAAGATTCTAAACAGTCTCTAAGCATGCTGACCCTAGTGAATCAGATGAACCTGAAAATAAAGAGCCGCGCACAATTGCTTTGCAGGTCCCATTGGACAAGCATGGAGCTGTGACCGTTTACCTGACCCCTACGGAAAAAGAAAAACTCAAGGATTACCTAGATACTACTTCTATGGATAAATTCTTAGTAGCACTCTTGGAAGCCATCAGAGATAAAGAATTCCCTATTAGAAATGCGGCTAGCAAGGTTATGTCGCACTTGTTTGCAAACCAACCTAGTTTGGTCAATGCCAAGACCCTTAAACTCATAGAAAAGAACTTTTTACAAGGAGATGCAGACATATGGTTAGCAGAAGGCTTAGACATGCTCAAAAGCTTTGTAAAAAGCAACCCTGCATTTGCATCTGCTGGAATTAAATTAGTGTTTAAGATTGTCGAAAAGCAGGTTATTATCAACCGCCACGCCAGCATAAAAAATGACATGTCGATTGCTTTCTTCATTTCAGACGCAGTAACCTACAATCCTGATTGCGTTGCCACGCTCATACAAATGGCTGAAGACGATATGCGAGCCTCCCAAGAAAATAGAAACGAATACTATCGATATTTGTGCTTATTCGTGTTGGGTGCTGTGGAGCCTCTCAAAGTCATCGAAAAGAATCCAAAACATATCCAAGCTATCTGGAAGATATGTTTTACAAATTATCCAGACCGTAGCAATATCATTAACTTTGCAATTACAGACTTATTGAATAAGATTGTAGAAATAGACCCTGCATACAGCCAAGCGGTATTTGAAACCTTACTACATCAAACTAAAAAGCAAATCAAGAGAAACGAGTTTAATGAAATTGTTCCAACCATTAACAAATTGGGCTTAATGGTGTCTGTAAATGCTGCTTATATCCCTGAAGCAATGCCCGTAGCTATGCAACTACTACAAAGTCATGAATTGATGAGTTCGCGATCCATGCTCATTTTAGCGACTATTGTAGACCACAAGAACGAAAAATATGATCAGCAAGTATTCCAGGCTTTGATAGAGAAGATAAGTGCAACTAAAGAGCCCAACTATTTATCCAGGCCCACCATCTTGCTGATATTACGAGTACTTGTAGAGCGATATCCAGCCTATGCTAAGCAAGCAGTAGATCCTATTAGTCGATGGATTATCAAGACAGATTATAGTCATCAGCGTGCGCCTATGTTAAAGACATTAATGAACATTGTAGATGCTGATCCAACCACTTTATCTAAAGCCTTAAAAGTAGCTAATGATGGTTTGGCCAATTCAAAAGATCAGATCTGTCTGAATAGTTTACAATTGCTCATCTACCTTGCTAAAAAAGAACCTGCCCATTATGATGCTATCTTCCAACTAGCTACTGATCTAGTCACTGATAAGAACTGGGAGATCCGTAATCACGCTTTAGATCTTGTTTATATTCTTGCTGAAGTACATCCTGGTTGCAGCAAGCAAGCTTTTGATATAGCTACCCAAGTGTTTAAAGATAAAGAAATTAAAATACGTATACACGCTTTATCCATCTCCAAAATGCTTGTGAAGACTTACAAACAACAATACATATCCCAAGCATGTGAGATTGCTAAACAGGCTTTGCAAGATAAAAAAGAAGATGTAAGAAAAGTAAATATAGGCTTGTTAGTAACCATTTTGCAAGTAGATCCTAGCTATGTACAAAATCCAGATTTTAGATATATACTAGATCAGGCAAAACTTGATAAAAACAAAGATATACGCAAATCAGCAGAAGAATTGCTAACTGCCCCTTCTACGCAGAGCAAGTAGATGAATGCCTATACCCAACCTAGCGACTTGCGTTAGGTTGGGTAGGTCCAAGCCGATTGATATAGAAAAACAAAAAGGCCTAGTTGTTTGACAAGTAAAGAAAATAGGATAAATTTACCAGCTAACCATCCATATGATGGGTGGCTTGTTGAATCACTATATGTAAGACCACACCCTGATGAAAAACAAATTATTTGCAACCGCTTTATTATTTACATGTTTGGCACCCTCTGTTGCTTGGGCCAAGTACGAAGAAGACAATGACTTCTGGTATAACACAAGGGTAGCCATTGACTTTGGATTTGGATTACCATACGGCTATGCCTTAAAAGATACTGTCAAGGATAAGTACAAAATTGGCAATGAAGCTGCTGATGTCCACTTTAGCCCCAATATTCATGTAGGCATTTTAGGTAGCCACGACTTCAATATTACAGATAAGTTTAGCATGGGACCTGAAATAGGTGTTTGCTACGGCTTTACAAGAAGATATGAGATCAAAAACCTAGGTATATCTATGGCAGAAAAATACATTATACTTCCCTTATATCTCAGGATGACAAGCTACTCTGAACCTGACGCTTTTCTAGTAAGTATAGCAAAACACTTATTATTAGGTTACAACCAAGAAATAATTAAGAACATCTATTAGGTCGTTGATTTTTTTCTTTTAACCACCTTTTCATTTTCGACCAGTACCTCTAATAAACACCTAATAATAAGTGTTTTGCTATAGTAGTTTTATGTTGGGATATGACTTCAATATTTTTCTATCTTCGTCTTATCAACAAACAGGGAACTATGCAGGTATCAATTCTTCCTTTCTAGGTGATAAAGATCTATATCAATCTATTAAGGATCTACCTAGAGTATCAGGTAGTATTGTGTTAGGGGAGGAATTAGAATTTCCTAAGGGGTTTTATCTGGCAGCCAAATTCAAGGTACCTATAGAACTATTTCAACTCCTTCAGGAGAAGGATAACCATAGTAAAGAATTAGATGCTACTTATGTTAAATCTTTGAGAGGCCTAACTACCAATCTAGTAGAGTTTAGTGTAGGATTAGATATCATGCGATTGATTCAAGAGTAGCTATTTTTGTGCTGCTGTAGATTCTCTTTTTATAGCAGCACCTTTTAAATTATTAGACGGCCATGAAAAATCTCTTACACTTTCTCAAAAGAGTAAATAAGTTAGTTATTTATTTGATTAGCATGAGTTTGCTTACCACCGTAACTTCTTGCAAGGCCTGTAAAAATGAGTCCGCGGGCAACTCTGGCCATCAAGAAAAAGAAGAACAAATAGATCCCATTCCACCGCAAGTTATACTAAGCAGTAATACAACTGTTTGTTTTTTAATCAAAAAGAGTTTCAAGTTTTCTTGAGCAATAATACAGCAACTCCTGTCAACCTATCTGAATATACCTTACACATAAGCTTACAAGAAGAAGGAAGCACAGGGAATAAATTGAAGTACCAGGACTTTGACCAACAAAAGCATGCTGAATCATCTATTGAGCAACCTATTTCTCATTTTGTACAACAAGATGTCCTTGAAAAGAATAACCCTATTACTATACCATTTGAATTAATGACCACACCTGGAACTGTCCAAATAACTATCCAGGTGTCGTTAGAACATGCCGATAGGAATATTCATATAGATCCTATAGTTATTGTTTGGAAAGGCGTGTTGAATGGCTTCCCTCCTGTTACACCTCTAAAGCAAGAAACGTCCCCAGCCATAGAATTGAATAAGGAACCTGAGCAGATAGATGTTACAGAATTACCTTCATTAGATTACATGAAGAAGAAGTTGCATGAAATGGGCCAGGATACAGAAAAAAAGAAACAATTCGAGCTAAAGCTAAAGAAGGATTTGGAAGGATGGCTCCGTGACCAATTTCCTAAAGATCCTCCTCAATATGTTCTAGTAGAGGACTGGAACCGTCGACAACATCAAACTTTTGTTCAGTATAAAAATAACTTCTAACTAAAGTAATCTTTACCATATAGTTATCATCCCAATTGATTGATAAAATATGCAAAGTCAATAACTTCTTCTACCTAATACTCCAAACTTCCCATCTGGCGCGGAAGTTCTGCTTCCGTGCCAACCAAAAAAACAGTAAGAAAGTATAAGGAGCTAGAAATAGGAGGTATAAAACAAGAGTAATTTAGTCTATAGTGGATAGAAAAAACCTCCTTGCTACATTTACTATAACCAGGAGGCTACTAACTGAGTTGCTAGATTTAGTGATGATTATTCTACGTAAGGGATCACGCTTATATGTTTCATTTAGCAATTGCCTGAATAGCCATACAGGTTTTAAAGTAGTTAAAGGTGTTATACCAAGCTTTGTCTTCGACGACCTACTTTTTGTCACCACCCAAAAAGTAGGCAAAAAAGTCTCCGCTGCTGGAAAATGTTGCCACACCCCTTTGGGGTTCGCAATGACGTTTTGGAGTGACAGGGAGATATCTCCCTGTCACCATTTTATATGAACTCCCTATGCACATATTGAAGCGAACTCGAACAAACTAAAGCTGCAAAAG
>CAZZEE010000120.1:0-4412 GCA_964652695.1 uncultured Cytophagales bacterium | reverse complement strand
GATGAATAGTTCAACTAGTTCTAAGACAGGTGAAGGCAATATCATGCTAGCGCCTTTGGAAGACCTGCTCCAGTGGGCACAGAGTTCTTCGTTGTGGCCGCTGACTTTTGGGCTAGCCTGCTGTGCTATCGAAATGATGGGCGCGTATGCACCCCATTATGACCTGGATCGGATGGGCGTGATCCCTAGAAGTTCTCCTCGACAAGCGGATGTAATGATTGTATCGGGCACAGTCACTTTGAAGATGGCTGAAAGCATCCGTAGGTTGTATGATCAGATGCCAGAGCCTAGGTATGTCATCTCAATGGGCTCTTGTGCCAACTGTGGCGGACCTTATTGGCAACATGGCTATCATGTATTAAAAGGAGTAGATAAAATTATCCCCGTGGATGTATATGTCCCTGGTTGTCCACCTAGACCAGAGGCGCTGATAGGAGGAATCCTTAAGTTACAAGAAAAGATACAGGCTAAGGGTATACAGAACTAAATCTATAGGTGGTTTCAAAAGGTGCTTACTTTTTTGGTTTATCTATTTTATCCATGTAAATTTAAAGCTAAGGTTTAATTTTGCATGGATGAATCAAAAGTATGATGATGAAAAGACATTTCCAGAATCAATTTTTCTATCTTCTCTATTGGTAAAAAAGCTTACTTTGCTTGGGTTAAATTATTGCATCCATGTAAATTTAAATGCAGCGTTTAAATTTGCTTAGATAATTGAAAGTTAGTATGATAAAACGACAAGCATATCAATCAGTTCTTCAAGCATTATCTCGACAAGCAGCTGTTGCTCTGATTGGGCCACGTCAAGTAGGAAAGACTACACTGGCTTTAGAGATTGGTAAAGTATTTCCATCTATATACTTAGATTTAGAATCTCGGGCAGATAGAGATAAGTTGTCTGATCCAGAATTATACCTCAGCCAATATGAAAACCACTTAGTAATATTAGATGAAATACACCGTATGCCTGAACTATTTCAGACTTTGCGGGGAATGATTGACCAAGCTAGAAGATCAAATAAACCCGCAGGTAAATATTTAATCCTTGGATCAGCTTCTATGGATTTATTACGACAATCCAGTGAGAGCCTAGCGGGCAGGATTGAATACATAGAAATGAACCCTTTTAATTTAGTAGAAGTAGCAGTTTATCAAGGGACCAACTATTACAATCCGTTATGGTTACGTGGCGGATTCCCAGGCAGTTATTTAGCCAATAACGACCAGGATAGTTTCGTTTTTAGAATGAACTTTATTAGAACCTATTTAGAGCGTGATATTCCACAGTTTGGATTTCGTATTCCTGCTGAAACGCTAGAGCGCTTTTGGACAATGCTTGCACACAATCAGGGAGGTTTACTGAATGCTTCAAAATTGGCTGCTGGACTTGCTGTTAGTGTTCCAACAATTGGAAAATATATTGACTTACTGGTTGACTTGCTATTAGTACGTCGATTGCAGCCTTATCATGCCAATGTTGCAAAAAGACAAATTAAATCCCCTAAAATTTATATCAGAGACTCTGGTTTAGTTCATGCACTGTTAGGTTTACCTACCTATAATGACCTAGTTTCACACCCTGTTGTAGGTAGCAGTTTCGAAGGATATGTGATTGAAAATATTGTATCTATACTACCTGATAAGACACCTATATATTTTTATCGTAGCAATAACGGGGCTGAAATAGACTTGATCTTGGGGTTACCACATCGTGTGGGAATGTGGGCTATTGAAATTAAGCGAGGGCTTGCTGCGCGTCCTACCAAAGGATTTTACCATGCTATAGAAGATGTACAACCGGCCTCTACTTTTGTTGTATATGCGGGTAAGGAAAATTATAAGCTCGCTGAGAACATAGAGGCTATCAGCTTAGAAGACTTGTGTGCCAAGTTGCAAGCCATAGCATCTTTCCCCATATAAGAAAAGAAAACCCCTATCATAACCTACTATGAACCTTGATACTACCATCCAACTTTTACAAAAACAACTAGGACCTGGTATTGCTATAGAACCAGTTCCCCATACACATCCACCCGCTATCAAAGTTCCTGCAACGCATATTGCTACGGTGTGCCAATACCTTCATGAAGATTCTGATTTATATTTTGACTATTTAGCCTGCATCACAGGATTGGATAATGGTCCTGAAGTAGGGACTTTAGAAGTAATTTATAATCTTTATTCTATTCCTTATAATCATCAGCTGATGATCCAAGTAGTAGTGCCCCGCAACCAGCCAAATCAACCTTTACCTAGCATACCCACAGTAAGTCACATATGGCAAGCCGCTAATTGGCATGAACGGGAAGCGTATGACCTATTAGGCATTCATTTTATAGGACACCCAGATCTGCGCCGCATACTCTTGCCTGCTGATTGGGAAGGACACCCGCTACGAAAAGATTATGTGCATGCCACGCATTACCATGGTATGTCGATAGATTAGTAAGTATAATCTTAAAAAGAGTTATAGATGTACATCGAGCAACTAAAAGAAATGTTTGAAGAGATGACCATCAAAAAGAATGCATCTTTGATCCCTCACTATTATCACCCTGAGTTATTGCTTTTTACCAATGGGTATAGTATTAACTATCCGGATTTCTTAGCCTCACATATAGCCTATTATGCTACGCCTATTCGATATGTAGTGCAATATGATGATGAGACATTTGTAGAGCATGGCGAAAAGGTGGCTGGAAGGATGTGGATTAGCACCCAAAAATCACCTGATGCACCTATCCATCAAATGGAAATCATGTTGGTTGTTATGTATAAAAAAGGTAAGATTTACCGCTTGTGGGAGTTGACTTATCCAGATTGGTCAAAGCTGGATGAATTTAAGCAAACGTAAGTTAGCTCATCGTATCTATGACCAACCCTACTATCCAAATCAGAACCCTAACGACAGTAGACATACCTGTGCTTGTTAGCAGCTTTGAGGCTGCCAATTGGATTAAACCAACTGCTACCTTTGTTGGGATACATAGAAGAGCAACAGCAAGGCACGCGAGATTTATGGGTTGCCTACATGGGTCAGCAATTGGCTGGTTATGGTACTTTGCAGTGGGAATCGAAATACCAACCTTTTCGCGAACAGGGCATACCTGAAATCATGGACTTGAATGTATTACCAGCATTTCGTAAACTAGGTATTGGTTCTCAGCTTTTGGAAGTAGCAGAAAGGACGGCTGCTGCTAAAAGCAACCAGGTAGGTATTGGTGTTGGATTGTACGCAGATTATGGTGCAGCCCAAAAGCTATATGTAAAAAGAGGCTACCTGTCAGATGGCAGCTGACAAAAAGTATGTCGTCGAAGAACAAAGCTTGGTATAATAAGTTTGGCTCCTCTAAAACATGTATGGCGCTACTCAGGCAATTGTTAGATGAAATATGTAGGCGTGATCGCTTACATAGGTTAAAAATTGCATATATCAATACAAACGTATGACAAAGAGTTTTACAACAGAAGAAGCAAATACAGTCTATCACCAACCTGTCATGCTACGCGAAAGCTTGGAGGGATTAGCTATAAAGCCTGATGGGATCTATGTAGATACCACCTTTGGCGGTGGAGGACATAGTAAAGCTATTTTAACCCACTTGACGACCGGTAAGCTGTTTGCTTTTGACCAGGACGAAGATGCAGCTGCTATAGCTGCGTCCATTAACCATCCAGCTTTTACATTTATACAGGCTAATGCTCGGTTTCTACAACGCTTTCTAGCCTTTCACCAGGTGCAACAAATAGATGGATTGCTAGCAGACTTAGGGGTCTCTTCGCATCAAATAGATACAGCAACCCGTGGTTTTTCTACGCGCCTAGGAGGCCCTTTGGATATGCGGATGGACCAAAGCAGTAGCCTCACTGCTAGTCAAATAGTCAATACATATACTGGGGAGCAACTAATGCATATCTTACGAACTTATGGGGAGTTACGTGCTGCACCCGCTATCGCTAAAGCTTTGCTGGCAGCCAGAGATAACCAGCCCATCACCACTACACAGGCACTCAAAGACATTGTATTGCCTTTTGCACCCCCTCGGCAACATGCTAAGTTCTTGGCACAAGTATTTCAGGCTTTACGTATTGAAGTCAATGATGAGTTAGGAGCATTACAAGCTTGGCTAGAGCAAAGCAAACAGCTGTTGAAGCCAGGAGGGAGGTTGGTGGTAATTTCTTATCATTCGCTAGAAGATAAACCAGTAAAAAGGTTCATCAAAACAGGAAATTTTGAGGGCGACTTGCAAAAAGACCTATATGGCAACCCGCTACAGCCCTTGGTGCCTATTGCTAATAAGGTAATTGTCCCCAGTGAGGAAGAGTTAGCAGCCAACCCAAGAGCACGGAGTGCCAAGCTCAGGATAGGGGAAAGGACAAGTTGGTGTGAATAGTGCGCTATAGAATAT
>CAZZEE010000119.1:0-4471 GCA_964652695.1 uncultured Cytophagales bacterium | reverse complement strand
GGGAGTGAGGTCCCTACACCACTACACCATTTTTCCAAAGGCGGACTTTTTCTTTGCTTGTGGTGCCAGGAGCTATTCCTGGCACAATTGAGTGTAGGGAGTGAGGTCCCTACACCACTACACCATTTTTCCAAAGGCGGACTTTTTCTTTCTGTGATTTTAGGAAGGAATTCCTGAAACTATCATAACATTAGCTCTTACGATCTTTAATCCTATCCAGTGCATGGAAGAACAAACCTACCTTTAAGGAATATCTAGAAGCTGTTATATGGTGCAGGTTGGTTTTGTTTAATACAAAGTAAATCAACGCCATACTCACTACGATCATATCCACGCGTTGGTCAGAGAGCCCCGGGATCTGTAGACGATCTTCATGCGTTGTATAACGGATGTCTTTATAAAGTTGCACAAACCTATCGAAAGGTATATCATACGAAGTCACTTCCTTGCCTATGTTGATTTCATGTTTAGCACTCAATATAGCACCTATCGTAGTGAAAGCACCAGAACTACCTATCAGTCTAGTGGGGCGATAGGTATCTACCGCTTGAAACAACGGTTGTAAATGCTTGGAAAGATATTGTTCCATGTTTGTTAGCTCTTCTGGCAGGATAGAGCTATGCTGGTTGAAGTTATCCACTAGGCGTTGTGCCCCTATCTCGAAGCTTTGTTCCCATAATGACTGATTACTATCACAGATGACAAACTCCACGCTTCCCCCTCCTATATCCATGATAAGCGCTATCTCGTCCTCCTCAATTGTAACAGCCTTTTTGACACCTCGGCAGATCAACGCAGCTTCTTGTTGGCCAGAAATGATCTCTACCTGGATGTTGGTTTGTTGCTCGATAGCTGTGATGAGCTCGGCTCCGTTACGAGCACTACGCAGGGCACTTGTACCAACGGCGTATACTTCTTTTACTTGATGTGTGTCAATGATCTGCCTGAATTCCTTCATAGCATCCAAAGCACGTTGCCAGGCTTCTGGTATGATGTTGGACGAACCGAGACCTCCTTCGCCTAATCGTACATAAATGCGCTTCTTAGCCACCTCTTGGTAAGTACCTTGTGTGGATTCGATAATAACTAAATGGAAGGTATTTGTACCTAGATCTATAACTGCGATTTTCATAGAATGAGTGTTTGTAAGTAAGATAACCTAGTGTTGTTAAGTTGCCATTATGCTATACCCCTACTGTGTTATCCGCCCTTTCGTGAGGATGACAACTGTACTATAATCACCACGGTGGAAAACTAGTTATGCAAGTCTATCCTAAATTAATAATACTGCCTCTTGTATGGTTGTGTGGCAGGGCCTAAGTAAGCCTTATCATCCTTTCTATAAAAGAGAACTTATATAGAATGTATAAATTTAGTCCCAGATTCAACTTATTTGCATTGAGTCCATAACCAGGAATGACATAGTTTTTAGCTTGATCAAAAGGTGAGAAATTATATAACCACCCCACATGCAAGGTACACCCCCCATATAAGGCTACCTTTTCAAATAAGCGAGACTCAGCGCCTATGACCACTTCAAACCAAGAGGCAGACAGGTCCTTACTGCTTACTTGTGTACTTGTCTTGTTAGGAATGGTATAATTAGTAAAATGTGCGCTATTGTAATGAAGCCCTGTATATAAATTATTCATGGCGTTGTAATGACTTACATAGCCTACACCAAGACTGCCATAAAAGCCTTCAGTCCGATAGGAATGCGTATTAGATTTAAGTGCAGATGGCTCAAGTGATACATACCCCACGTTACCTGTTAGTTGAATATTACCTTTCCATAGTATGCCTACGGTGCCTGCCCATTCATAAGGCTGGTGAGTATTCTTCTTTTTTAATTTTTTGAGCCCATGCCATAGATTTTTAGCGAGGCTAATCTGCTCTATTCCTATAGTAATCTCTTGGATAAATGGAATATAAGGATTTATCTTGACAGTCTGTTTGGTAACTAAAGCGTCAAGAGACGTTGCAAGATCCGTGTGAGCAGGTGGAAGCACTGCTAGCGGTTGTGGCTTTTTGAGTGGTTCTGGTTGGTCTACAGGATTTTCGGCTGCTATCTGGTCATTGGAATTGGCAGGAGTAGTAGGGTTACCTTGCTGAGGGAGGGAAGTGGCATCCTTTGCTGGTTGTACAGGTTGGGGTACTGGTGGTTTTTGAGTAGCAGGAGTATAGGTGGCTTGAAAGCCTGTCAATAGCCCACTGCACAGGGTGATGGCTAGAACCAGTCGATCTGATAATATGAAATAGGGTCGCTGCATGTTGATCATGACTCCAAAGTTACACCATAGCTAACTTCTTTGCCTAAAGATTGGGTGTAGAAACAACGGTGAGTTTTGAAAGATACCAACCCGTCAAATTCCAGCTTGTTTCAGAATAGCTAACAAAGTTCCTTTCTTCATATCTTTGCCACCATGAACGGGAACAATAACAGTTTTATTGGTGGTGGGGTGATAATAAAGTTGATGAGAACCTTTGGATCGTTTATATAAAAATCCATGCTGCTCTAAGGTAGTGATAAGATGTTTAGGGGTTAGGTTCATACAGCAGCGAGATTGAGAGAATATTCTAATGTATTACTATCATCAGGTATCATCTCATTTCGTGACTGAAGTTCTTCTATGTACAGTTCTATGGCTTCTTTGGCCATGGCAATAGCCTCATCTACATCTTGACCATAGGTAATGCAACCCGGCAATATGGGAACAGTAACTGTAAAGCCGCCTTCTTCTTTGTGTAAGTGTATTTTATAGGTATACATAGGTAGGTGTACTAATGATTGTTTATTAAAACTGGCCAATTATAAACTTCCCATGTAGTATATCTTGGTAGGTGTATATAGCTACTTACAATATAGTAGCCATTTGCAAAATCATCTTGATATTAAGAGAAATAAAAGCTTGTTTATGAGGGGCTAGAAAAGATGGTTGTTGGTGTTTATTGAGGAGAACGAGCTGTAATCCACCGATCTTTGCCATTTAGGTCTTTCCCTATGCATACCTCTCTAAATTGATGCTTATTGAACAAGGTAGCCAAGTCGGCTCCAAATCGTTCATTAATTTCAAGGTAAAGCTTACCTGCAGGCTTTAAATGCGTGCTAGCCAGTTGCGCAATTTGTTCATAGAATACGAGGGGAGCTTCATCAGGTACAAAAAGGGCCTGGGCTGGCTCATAAGATAATACCCGTTGCTGCATATGTTGTTTCTCTGATACACATACATAAGGGGGATTGCTAACTATAATGTCCCACTTTTTGTCAGGTAAGGGGCTCTGCAGGATATCCATTTGATGCCAGCTGATATGAGCTTGGTGAAGCGCTGCATTGCGACGAGCTACTTTCAAAGCTTGTTCACTAATATCTATGGCATCTACTTGTGCATGAGATAGTTCCTGCTCTAATGTGATAGCCATACAACCGCTACCCGTTCCGATGTCCAGTACCTGAAGTCCTGATAATGTATTTTCACGTAAGATCAGCAAAACCAGTTCTTCCGTTTCAGGGCGTGGTATCAAGACAGCAGGTGTTACCATGAATTGAAGGTCTAGGAAATATGCCGTTTGTAAGATATATTGAATAGGTTCTTGTTGATGCAGTCGTATGACTATCTCTTCTAATACATCTGTGGGTAGTTCAAGTGATAGTTTCTTATCCAATGACACTGCCAAACCATCACACTGATAATAATGGCTGAGAAGGCGTAGGGTGATCGCCCTACATTCATCAGGGGATTGTACTGCTGGTAAAATGCGTTGATATAGGTTCTCGTAAAGTGATTTTGTGCTGTTGATCATGTTTATTATTTGATATGGCATATCTTTGTGGTCACCAACTATGTTAGATCTTAGTTATTATTGCAATATTTCACAAGTTTTCTGAAAAAAAAAGGTAATTAAACATACTTTCGCTGTTTTTGTACTTTATTTCAATATTTTCCAAAACATGGATAAAAAGATTTTACTTTTTTTGATAACTCTGTTTATACCATCCATCATAATTTCTTGTGATGGGTGTGAAAATGTTGATAAGGGCAGCTCAACAAATAACAATAAGCATACTAAACCTAATCCCAAACCTGATCCCGATCTTAAACCTGATCCTAAACCCGATAGCTTGTCTGGTGATAATTCTTCTAGCCATACAGATTTGCCTAATCCACAACAAAATAATGGCAGTGAGTCTGGTAATTCTTCTTCTCAAACCCCTAATAATTCCAAAACCTCTCTCAATTGGAGTAACATGGCCAACGTCTTTCGGGCCCATGCTTGGATTGACTCCAGCGATAATTGGCTGAATAAGCTCGAAATTGACAAGAATATAAAGGAAAGTGTAGTTGTTAATGCATCTAATGCATCTATTCAAAGTCCAGGCGGCGGCATTGATGGAGCGCTGGGTAGGTGGGCTTCAGCTAATAAAACCATACCCTGGAGCACTCCTTCACCCACTTTACCAAGTGGAGAGAAC
>CAZZEE010000118.1:0-4482 GCA_964652695.1 uncultured Cytophagales bacterium | reverse complement strand
TCTACTACTATTATCTTGTGCATAAGGTCTCCTATCCTGTGCATAAGGTCTACTATCTTGTGCAGGTCTATCACTATCCTGGGCATAGGATCTTCTATCTTGTGCATAGGGTCTTCTATGTCTGGCAAGACTATGTACTTCCTTAGCTTGATGCTTTTCTGATGACGGGTTGATGAGATCTTGAATCGCCTTCCATCGTTTACGGTCTGGTCCTGAAATGAAGCTGACTGCAACCCCCTTAGCCCCTGCCCGCGCCGTTCTGCCTATCCGATGAACATAATCTTCTGGCGTATACGGTATATCATAATTGATCACAAGCATCACATGAGGGACATCTAACCCACGGGCAACAATATCTGTACCCACCATAATACGATTTTTACCTTGTCTGAAAGAGCGCATGACACTCTCACGTTTATTTTGCCTTAGGTTTCCATGAATAGCACACGCGTTATGTCCTTCTTTAACTAACTGAATAGCCAACCGATCAGCATCGTATTTTGTTTTTACAAAAACTAAAACAGTCCCTTCTCGGCTCGTTAGCTGATTAAGCAGCTCTTGATATTTTTCTCCTTCTTTGATTTCTATTGTTTCTTGCGTCAGGTTATTAGCGATCATCCCTGACTCTTGTATTTCTTGCACAAAGACTCGCTCAGGTTCATGCGTATACTTCGCAGCTAATTTTTCAATTTTAGGTGGAAAGGTAGCCGAAAACATTAAAGTCTGCCGTTGTCTGGGTAGTTGGCTAACAATTTTTTCTAGTTGTTCAGAGAAACCCATATCGAACATACGATCCGTTTCATCCAGTATTAAATAATTGATAGATGCAGGTTTAAAGCTACGTCTTGCTAAATGGTCAATAATACGACCGGGAGTACCAATGATAATACAGCCACTAGGCTTAAGTTGGGATAGTTGTTTGTCATAGGAATCTCCGCCTATTAATAAAGCTGTTTTTATGGCAGGAATTGCACGGATGAGTTGATTAACGCTGACAAGAATTTGCTGAGCCAGCTCTCTAGTAGGAGCTAAGATAAGCCCCATACCTGTAGGGTTATTTAATAACTGATTAACTAAAGGCAAGGCAAAGGCTAATGTTTTCCCTGTACCAGTTTGTGCAGACCCTAAAACATCCTTATTCTGTAAGGCTATAGGTATAGTTTTTGCTTGGATCGGAGTTGGGTGTATAAAGCCTAGTTTATCTAGGACCTGCGTAAGTACAGGGGGAAGCCCCATTTCTTCAAAGTTATTCATAGGTTGATTTTATATAATAATATTTATTTTGATTAAGACTACCTAGGCATATGCTTCTTGATTACCTGCATTCCCAGGAGAAAATATAAGATTTAAACTTTGCGAAACTGATAAATACGCATTTAGCTACTTTACACAAGCTAATAAGTATCATGTAAAAGCTACTTACTGACTATATGGCTCTATCCTATATAAGCAGTGTGCCAACAATAAGCTTCTTATTCGTATTTACAGCAAACGATCATATATTAATAATATGGGAGGCTCGCTGCACCCAACTTCAAATTCATTAAGTATAGTTAGATTCAAATCGTGGAGGTTTCTGTAAAGGCTTATACACCTTATAGCAGCTTATCTTCCTTCAAAAAGGAAGATAATTCTTTGGTAGCTCTTCTAACCAGCTAAGTTATGAGAGTAGGTAAAAAGTATCACAATCAATCTATCAATCTTATATAATGCAAAGGAACAGCTTTTTTTTCGAAAAAGCTAATAAGTGCATGTGAAGAATAAAAGAACTGTATAGAGGTCACCCATGGATGATTGATCACATATCCTCATTCCTTGTTATGGTACTGCAACGTATGGACAGGATAAAATATAGTTTGTTGGGGACTTAGTTGTAGCGAAAATAAGTGGCTTTGTTGCCTATAGTGTACCTGACTTGTACTTGCTTGGAACTTCAATTCATGCTGCCCTGCTGGGAGCCGAAGTCGCGCGTACGAAATAGTATGTGGGATCGTCTGCCAGTTCCTGGTATCGGCTTTTTCCGTAGCAAAGTTGACAATACCCACCAAAGTGCCTAAGATCTCATTTTGCTTCCTAACCTGATACTCTGTCACCTTCTTAATAGCAACACGCATTAGTGACTTACTTAATTCCAATATCATCCGCTCATGGAGTACCCGAAAGGAGATCGCATTGATATTTTCAACTACTTCCAGCGGATATACATCATTCCGCACTTGGATGGTAGCTTTTTCATAGAGCAGTGGACGCTCTATATAAGTAGGAAAGGCTACCCGCAAGAAATGTAAATCCGATAGATCCTGGTTAGCGTGGCTATCATTACTTAAAGGAAATGGGAATACAAGCCCCAGTTCGTCATTGACAAAGTTGATAACCCCACCTGCACCTCGAACCAATGCAAAATCGAGTCCCCATTCTTGCTTGATAGGGCCTAATCCATTGTTCCAGAAACAGACAACATCTCCTCCTTCTATTTCATGACTTGGGTCATAGCGTAGCTGAAACTTCCTTTGATAATGGGCTACCTGGTCATAAAAACCGGTCTTATACGCAGCATAGATGAGATCTTTTTTGAGTTGGAAGGGCACATCTACACCAAAAAGCCTTTTGTAATCTTCTTCATAAATCTCTACGGCATTCCTATAGGCAATGAAAGCATCATTGTAGGAATGATTGGCCTGGTATATCAACCCCATGAGTACATGAATAAAAGCATCTCGCCGGTAGGTATCAGGGGCCGTATACTTATCACTCAGTTGGTTCAGTTGAATATTGAGTCGACGACACTCTACTAAAGCTGCTGATAAATCCCCTAACTGCAAATAATTGAGTGCCTTATAATAATGAATAAGTAAGATTTCGTGATCCTCCCCGTGATAATCCGTAAGTGTTGGATTAACCAAGAAGCTCAATGCTACATCGAAAGGATGGGCTACAAAGTCTTCATGAATCAGGTAGGCTTGTTCAAAAAAGGCATTGCTGACCTCATATTGTTGCATAACGTGATGGGTAATTCCCCGATTAAGGTAATATAGTAGCTTATTTCTACCTTTGGGAGATCGTTTATTCTTGGCAAGTAGATGATCTGCTTCGGCTATCTTTTCTGTTAGAAAGAGTCGATGAAACTTAATCTGTTGGCTATAATAAGAACCACAAGCAGCTACAAGAAGGCAAAGACATAGAGGCAATAAAATCTGTACATATACCCTTCTCATGAGCAACCGTGTTTATTTTGCAGGCCTTGTTTTCGGATGGCCTGGAGCCTATTTTTGAAATTATTAAATTAACAAAAAACGCTGGAATGAGGTATCGATCGTATTATAATGCCTTCCATGCCATCCCAGCGAAGGCTGAGATCCAGGAGGGTGTGTAGTATTGAACATGTGCCTATTGTGCTTATAATGATTGAAAGTATATAGTACTATCTTCGTAGACAAAGTATATTTTTCTGAATCCCAGATTTCGCTCTGGGATGATAATCGCACCATACATGCAACTACTGTTTAAGCCTAATCATCCAGGAAAAATCTTAAATTAACAATACTCGCTCACTGGCGCAAGCGTCCATGTTCAAAACCATTAAAAGCTTATTTCTTAACGTATTTCTTAATTTTTTTATCTCCTATCCAAACTATTTCATTGGTTGCTAAGTCAGCTAGCTCTAGGTTGACTTGATAAAAGATGACCCGATGCTTTCCTTCTGCTTTGGAATCTACAATAGCATTAATGCTTCCAAATAGTATAAAATCAGCACCTAGTTCACGTCCAAATTCCTTCTGTGCTTCGGTGGAGTATGCATTTTCTTGTTGGTCCTGCTTTTGGCTACGTAACTTCTCCCTAAAAAAACCATGAGTTATAATTCTTATGGATCGTGCATTGAGTAGCTCGCGCTCTATATCCTTGATAAAAGGTTCAGACTCAATATGTTCATGGCTTCTATTAATTATCTTTCCTACAACTAAGACTGGCTGACGTTGGTAGGTTTTTATAAATTCGGTCATCCAAGGCTTTTGTACAACATCTCTAGTCATCTCTTCTGCCACTAGCCGGGCATCCGTATCATTCCACCGACCACTCAAATCTGTAGTTTGGCTGCTACTAATGCGTTTTACAGAGCCACAACCAGCTGTGGTAATAAACATTAATAAGGTGGTTAGGGTAATTATTACATTATTTTTCCTCATAGCTATCATGAAATTTAGTTTATAAAAAAATAAAATGCCGGTTTCTATGTTGTATAAAGCATCTAGTTAAGCTTAGTAAAAGGACTTTAAGATAAATTGCAATTTAAAAATATTTACTGCTAATATATACATTTAGTATATCTAAAAGTTTGATATAGTAATATACAGGATAGAATCCTAGGCATGCTCATCTCTAAGCCAGCTTGTAGGGTGTTAATAGGTATTAGATTATTTATTAAGTATTTAATTGTTTTTATACTAGACCTTCTGCGAAAGTCGAAAATACATCTAAGAAGAA
>CAZZEE010000117.1:0-4498 GCA_964652695.1 uncultured Cytophagales bacterium | reverse complement strand
TTTTTGCCAATATATTATATATAATCACCTAATACAAGGTTGTTTAGTATAGTATCACAGATATATCTCATTGCGCATTACCGATGTGTTTATTCATAGATACAGTATCATTCCAAGCCTTCGTCCTAATTTCTTCAAAATCTAAAGGAGTCTGTTTCTGATAAGCAGACAACGAGCCTCCTATATCCCGAATTGGTGAGATAAGTATCTGATTGTTCTCATTAACCGTTAGTGTGATAATATCTGATTGAAGTAGTTCCCGAATCTTTTTGGGTAAAACGATTTGGCCTTTACGGGAAATGGTTAAAGTATTTGTATACATATAGTTTAGACTTTATGGTAAAATACAAAATTACTTACAAAATAAGTAAAGTAAGTAAAAAATATTTTTACTTACCTAATAAAAAAGTAATGCTATTTCTTATAAGTAAACCATTTTTATATTTATATATCTCACTTGACAATAGTTAATTAACTGATACATTTATCTGCCAACTATTTTATACCTCCACCTTCTCCACACATACCAAATCACACCTATACCGATTAACACTACTACCGGCGCTATGATATTCACTAGCTGCCAATAAAGCCTTTCTTCTTGTATTTTAAGGTTATCCAAAAGCCGTAGTTTAATAGTCTTATGTTTGGCATTAATCATACCCTTCTCTTCGAGCATGTAGGCTAGTGTATTTAATACAAAGTCAGGATTAGCAAAATGCTGCTGCAAGAAAGGATCATAGCCCCAAGGCAAGGGTTGACCATCCTTAGGAGAAACCGCATTTAACAAGATGCTACCACTTGCCACTACCAATAACTTCGTGGGCTGACTCATGGCCACAAAGTCCATAGCATCTACCCCTTCAGGGGCTAGCCTATTTTTGTACAAGGAAGTAAACTTGCCTTCTAATAAGCAAGCGACCGGTATAGGACCCTGTTGATAAAATTTGGTATCTGGTGGCTTCCGGAGCGATTCGATATCCACATATACAGGCGTACCAGCCTTGATACTATAAGGCGAACTACATAATAAAGGTGTCTGTGCGACCCCCTGTACCTGAATAAGATCGATGCTGCTCACAAACTGTGCATATACCGCATTCATATTCTTGGTGATCACATGGTCCGCAAAATGATTCAGAATAGGAAACAAAGGCCAAGGTAAGAACTTGAGCTGCGGCTGATTACCCATCTTACCTACTATAATAGGATAAATACCTGATTGTAAATCTTTGATGAGGTCTTGGTTAATTCTTACCCCATACCTAAAGAGTTGATCATCCAGGTTGAGATCTAAAGGAAAAGCAAAAGAATTGCCATGGGCCAAGCTATCCATACTGATTCGTAAGCGATCTATAAAAAACAATACCTTACCACCTCGCATGATGTATTGATCGAGCTTGTACTTCTCTGCCTCTGAAAAAGCTTGTTGGGGTTTGGTAATCAGCAAGACTTGATAGGGAGTAAGATCAATAGCCTCAGCAAGTACCACCTGATGTACATCGTATTGACTTTGAAGGGCTTGTGTAAAACCATGTAATTGAACATCCGCAGGTTCGCCATGTCCTTGTATCAATCCTATGAGAATAGGCTGTGTTTGAACCAACTTAGCCAACGAACTCACCACCTCATATTCCAGGTTTTCTATGGATTGACCGATCATGACTTCTGGAGCAACTAATCTATTAGATTTCAATAAATTGACACCGACCTCCTTGCCTTGATAGCTGATAATCATTCCTGGGTAGATAAGCTTCTCGATGCGCTGCCCCTGGGCTTGCTTATATACATTGGTAGGACTCAGCCCATGCTCCATGAGCTTTTTTATAAGTGCTTTCCGCTCCTCAACAGACTCCTGGTTGATATCTACCAGCTGGTAAACAATGGGATGAGTTGCATATGCCTGGCATTCCTCCAACAAAGACCGAAGGCCCTGCTGTAGCTGTTTAAATTCTGTAGGCAAGTCGCCTGCTAGATAGATATTGATATGTATGGCTGATTGTAGCTCGGTTAGCAATGCCCTCGTAGAGGTATGAAGCGTATACCGTTTATCAGTCGTGAGGTCTACGCGCACAGGAAAATAGCTAGCCACTACATAGGCTATTCCAAGCATGAGGCAAACAACCAGGATAATGATCCCTTGTTGGAAATATATGGACTTACTAGCTTTCATTTTCTGCTTAGATTCACGATAAGACTTGTAACCATCAGCAACAGGCAACTCAAGCCACAAAAATAAAGCACATCTCGTAAATCAATAACCCCCCTACTCAAAGCTTCATAATGATATAGGATACCCCCTTGGGCTATGAACAAAGAATAACGTCCCCACGTCTGTAGGGTAGTCCAAGCATCAAAGCCTTGGTACAATAAAAAGCAAAAGAAGGTACCTACCAAGAACGCTACTACCTGGCTGGATGTACAAGCCGAAGCACACAACCCAATGGCTACAAATACAGCTGATAAGAGAAACAAGCCTACATAAGAACCACTTAAAGCAGCTACGTCTATATTGCCTATAGGACTAGCTAAGTAATAGATAGAAACACCATATATGTTCGTAAGCAATAGGGTAATGGCGACAATAACTAAGCCAGCCAGGTATTTGCCTATGATGATTTGCGCAATGCTAAGCGGGCTAGTGAGTAATAGCTCCAGGGTTCCTAGTTTGAACTCTTCGGACAACAGCCCCATGGTGATAGCAGGCGCTAAAAACATGAATATATAAGGAGCAACTTTAAATAACGAGGATAGGTCTGCATAGCCACTGTCTAATACATTGCTAGTTGGGAATACCCACACCCACAATCCCATGAGGACTAAGAAAAAGCCGATGATCACATAGGCCATCAAAGAATTAAAATAGGTATGCAGTTCTTTCTTAAAAATCGAAAACATTATCTCTTTCTCCAGTTTGATTTTCCTTGATATCTTTCTTGCGGATAAATCCAATCCACAATATTAACACCTACTGTAAGTTCTATCCAATTAGCGCTGAACCATCTCATTTCTCTAACATACGCCATATCCAATCCCCCACCTATTTCTTTAGCATCTTTGATAACCCTAAACATTTCTATGGGAATCCTCCAGGTAAGTGCTGCATAAATCCCTTTGGGAAAGTCATATCGACCAGTAAAGACAATGTTACCTGAGAGTCGAGAAAAATCAGACAAAAATGCTGCCACATCTTTATCGCCTTGTAGTGAAGGATCAAGACCAAGCTCAAGATCAGAGTAATGGCCTGATTGCTTATAAGTCGAAGTTAAAATAATATCAAACTCGTACCCTAAGATGAGTGTATGTGCAAAATAAAAAGAAGTTTGAAAAGGTTTAAAAAATGTTAATAAGAGTGGAATCGTTAAATGATTTTCTGCAAATGTAGCGTTGTAATTTTGATTTTCAATTACCTTAGCAAAGCCATACCCTAATCCAGTTTCGAAACCTATCCTTCTATCTTCGAATCCTTGTAAGCTATACCCAACCAACACCCTGATAGAATAGTTAAAGTGAGTGTCAAACTCAAAGTCTTCATCAAGTAACTTCGGGAACTTACCATAAGGAAATGCGCCCCAATCAAACTCTACATTCAAGCGAGTATTTTCCCAAGAGAAACCCTGCTGTTGGTTCCTTCTTAGCCGTGGAGCCCCATGTACCTCTGGGATAAATAACCAAGCAAACAATACAGGAAAAATAAATAGGATATGTAATTTTTTAAGATTCATAGTAATAACTTATGAACAAAATATTAGGGTTCAAAAATAGCAAAGAGATACCAAGTATACATGTATTGAAGATGTATATTGCTTACCTGACGCTTTTAACTGGAAGGGAAGAACTTACGCGCCAATGGAAGGCTGATATGTGTCTACTTTTATTTTGACATACTAGACTTTTTTCAACAAGGTAGCTACTTGGGTGGTTAGATGGGAGTTGTTGCCAATTTTGGACAGGCTATTATAATACCTTGATCTGCTTGGTGTAATCTGTAACTGCTACTACTTCCTTACTGAGCGTATATTGTTGGAGTAACTGTAACACCATGTTATTGAGCTTTTGTTGCATACGCTCACTCACAGAAGACATACTGGCCTACTATGGCAACAACAGTTCTGTTTCGTCAAGATACCAATAGAACATACATGTAGAGAGGTGTTCTCTTAAAGGAAAAGAAGCAACAATACTTTTCACTTCAACCAAGTGGGATCCCACTTCTATATATAGTAAGCAATTAACCAAGCTGGATGACATTTTATCACACCAAGCATATAATCGTGATAGCAGGACCTGCTAAAGGCTGTAAAATAGAAACCTTATATACAGTATATAGGTAGATTACTATGCTCTCGGATGATTACTCATCTTGTTTCTTATCAGATTTTTTCACTACTTCTTTGTAACTCAAGTTGCTTTCTAAAATTTTCCCAAAGTGGTATATAGTATGATATAATTTGTTGGGCTTTACTAGACCTCTTTCAAAACTATAGATAAGTTTTTA
>CAZZEE010000116.1:0-4519 GCA_964652695.1 uncultured Cytophagales bacterium | reverse complement strand
GATAGAAAATAATCCAGTTACATGTGTCTTATTTTATGACCAATAGAAGGTTCTAGTAGAAAGAAGGCATTGGTAGTTACGAATACGAAAAGATCTGCCTTGCTTCCTGGATCCCTGCTGCAGTTTACCCCTGGCTCCGACCAGGGGCAGGGATGACAGCGTAGTCGTTAATACTAAAACTCCAACCAGAAATGAGTATATAGCCCTGAACGTGTACAATCTTAATGATGAAGTAGTAATTTTTAGCTAAATTGCTATTTTTCAAGGTTAGAATGACATGCTATCTAACTTCATTATTCTTTTATATTTGTCTAAACTATGCTAACCATCAACGAATTGACCTATTATGTAGGAGCTAGGTCACTTTATGAAAAGTGCTCCCTGTTTATCAAACCCAAAGACAAAATAGGGCTTATTGGACTCAACGGTACCGGCAAATCAACCCTGCTGAAGCTCATAGCTGGTAACCTGAAGCCAGATTCAGGCAATGTCAGCTATCCCAAAGACTGTACCATTGGCTTTTTAGACCAAGATTTGCTCTCCTTTCGTTCCAAAGACAACATCCGCCAGGTGGCTATGCAGGCATTTGAAGAAGTGCTTACCCTAGAAAAAGAGATAGAAGAAGTGTTGCAGCAGATGGAAACGAAGTATGAAGATGCTTTAGTAGATAAGCTAGCCAATCTGCAAGAAAGGGTGGAGCGGCTAGGGGGATATGATATGCAGGCTAGGGCAGAGGCTGTATTAGAAGGGATGGGCTTTAGTACCAAGGACTTAGATAGGCCCCTAGAAGAGTTCTCAGGAGGCTGGCGCATGCGAGTCATGTTAGCCAAATTACTCCTTCAGAAACCTAGCTTATTGATGCTAGATGAGCCAACCAACCACCTTGATTTAGTCTCTATACAGTGGCTAGAGGGATACTTGCAAAGTTATGAAAATGCTTTCATTGTTGTTTCGCATGACCGGTACTTCCTAGATAACGTAACCAACAAAACGGTAGAAGTTCTTAATAAGCAGCTATATTCCTATGCGGGTAATTATAGCTTTTATGAAACTGAAAAAGCTGCTAAGGCAGAACTACAAGAGAATGCTTATAAGAATCAGCAAAAGCAGATAGAACAGACATCAGAGTTTATAGATCGATTTCGATATAAATCTTCCAAGTCTAAACAAGTGCAATCACGCGTGAAGATGCTGGAAAAGATAGAGCGTGTAGAGCCTGTTACTACCAAGACACCTACTGTGAAGTTCAATTTCAGTACACAACAATCAGCAGGAAAAATTGTTGCGAAGCTCTCTCAGGTTACCAAGAGCTATGGACCTATCCAGTTATTACAAGAAGCTCAAGCAACAATAGAAAGAGGGGATAAGATAGCACTCATTGGGGCTAATGGAAGGGGGAAGAGTACCTTGTTGCGTATTATAGCTGGACAAGAACCTGTAGATCAAGCAACAATAGAAATGGGGCATCAAGTTTCTACAGCCTTTTATGCCCAACATCAACTGGAATCTTTGAGCTTAGAAAACAATATCTTTCAAGAATTACAAACAGTAGATACTAAACGATCAGAAACAGACCTGCGCAAAATTGCTGGCATGTTTCTCTTTACCAAAGATGATGTCTATAAAAAGATCAAGGTGCTTTCTGGAGGTGAAAAATCACGGGTAGCTTTGGCCAAGGTACTATTATCACAAGCCAATTTCTTATTACTAGACGAACCGACGAACCACTTAGACATGGTGTCTATTGATATCCTAGCACAAACCATCCAACAATACCAAGGTAGTTGTATCGTTGTATCGCATGACCGGCATTTTGTATCACAAGTCGCCAATAAGATTTGGTATATCGAAAAGCAACAAATTAGAGAGTATCCCGGTAACTATGAAGCATACGAGTACTGGCAACAACACGAAAAAGCTACCAAGTAGTCCATGACCAACGGTATGAAAAAATATATCCATATCCTAACGCAGAAGAACTTCTTATGGGGCTTGTGCGCAGGAATAGGTCTATGTGCGAGTATATATACAGGCATTTATGTATCACAAATACCTCTCAAGAAAGCTGCTTATAAGTTCAACCAAATACTACACTACATAGAAAAATACTATGTAGACGAGGTCGACCAACAAACATTAGAAAACCTAACGGAAGAAGCCATTGCTAAGGTAGTCAAAAACCTAGATCCCCATACTTCCTACATCAGAGCACAACAGAGTGCAGTAAGCCAAGCAGAGTTAAATGGAGGTTTTGAAGGAATAGGTGTGGAGTTTACTATTTTAGGTGAGACCATTTATATATTAAATGTCATTCTACAAGGTCCTGCCGAACAAGTTGGCATACAAGCAGGAGACAGCATCATACAAATTGATGACCAAGATTGGACGGGCAAAGACCTTAACTCAGATAAGGTGGTAGAAAAGATCAGAGGTCCTGAGGGTACTATGATCAAATTGACTATCCAGCGTGGTCCATCCAAGAAAAAGCTTGTATTCCCTGTTGTACGGGGAAAGATACCAACTATTTCGATTAATGCGAGTTATATGATTGCTCCACAGGTAGGGTATGTCAAGATCCATCAATTTGGGCGTAACACCCATACAGAGTTCATAGAAAAAATCAAGCAACTACAAGAGCATGGAATGCAAAAGTTATTGCTCGATCTAAGAAATAATGGAGGAGGGTATCTCAATACAGCTCTACAGATAGCCGAGGAGATGTTAGAACCAGGTAAGCTCATCTTATATACCAAAGGGAAGCATAAGGCTTTCCAGGTAGAGTATAAGGCTAATGGAAAAAACAGCCTCCAGCAGACACCCATCATTATTTTGCTCAATGAGCATAGCGCTTCAGCCCCAGAGCTGTTAGCAGGTGCTTTGCAAGATCATGATAGGGCCTTGGTGGTAGGAAGAAGGTCCTTTGGCAAAGGATTGGTACAATTACCTATCTATTTGAAAGACAAATCCGTCTTAAACTTAACCATAGAGCGATACTATACACCCAGTGGTAGGTTTATTCAAAGGCCTTATGATACAAAAGAAGACTACCAACTAGATTTATGGCACCGATACAAAAATGGAGAACTTTTTCGTGCGGATAGCATCAAATTTGACCCCAAGCTCAAGCATGAGACGTCCATAGGACGGCCGGTATATGGTGGAAGTGGTATTATGCCTGATCACTTTGTGCCCTTAGAGATAACGCCATATGATAGTTATATCAACGATTTAGTAGAACATTATCTGATTCAACAAAGTGCCATAGGCTATGTACAAACACATAGAGATCAGCTGATCAAGATGTCTTTACCAGCCTATGTACAAGATTTTACTGTGAGCAACGAGCTGCTTCAACAAGTGATAACCAAGACTAGTAAAGCTGGCATCCAGCACAAAAAGCTGACGCTAGCTGCTCAACGCGCCATTCAACATTTATTAAAGGCCCATATTGCCAGACTGCTATGGCAAGACCAGGGGTATTATAGCGTTTTTAATCAAACAGATCCTATAGTAATCAAGGCTTTGCAATGTTTTGATCAAGCAGCAGCGCTACTACAGGAAATATCAATTATAAAGCAGAAGGAGCTCGGAAAACTGTAAAATAGACCCGCTGCGAAAGTAAATATGGCACAGAAAATATGCTTATTATAGCCTCTTATGGCCACTTTTTTCTACCTTAAAATCGTTTCGCAGAAGGTCTAATGTAAAAAGCTATAGGACTTTCTTTTTACTTTACATATACTAAACTAAAAAGAGCATAAATTGAAAAATGGTATAAAGTCATGCTATGCCAAAACCCGACAAGATTGGCGCAAGTGGTTGGAAGAAAACCACCAAAAGGAAACATCCGTGTGGGTTATCATCTACAAAAAAGAAAGTAAAATACCTAGTGTATATTACCCTGAGGCAGTTGACGAAGCACTCTGTTTTGGTTGGATAGATAGTAAGGCAAACAAAAGAGATGAAAATAGCTATTACCAGTTCTTTGCTAGGCGCAATCCCGAAAGCAATTGGAGCAAAGTCAATAAAGAAAAAGTTGCTACGCTCATAGAGCAAGGACTCATGTCTCCTGCAGGGTTAAAGATGGTTGAAATCGCCCAACAAAAAGGCACATGGACAGCCTTAGATGAAGTAGAACTTCTTACTATACCTGCGGATCTCCAACTTCTTAGCCCACCCTATCTGTTATATAATTTATATTATGTTAAGTAATAAAAATGGTTAAGGGTAGCAGTCGAACATTTTCTAAACACTGTTGAAAAATAGTCCGAAGAGCCTTTTGTGCACCAACCATGAAATTTTCCCGCTCCCTTCCTACTATTCAGTTGTTTCAGTTAGGTTTCCACCAGATTGCTTATCATTATCAGAACAAATAGATTTACATACAAAGCTATGTCCCTTGACTGGGCTATACTAGCTTTTTTACTTTAAGATACACCTTCCTCACTAGTATTATAGGATGGATAATCCTATAATAGACCTCTTTCAAAACTTATTGGATTAGTTCTAAATTATAAAT
>CAZZEE010000115.1:0-4547 GCA_964652695.1 uncultured Cytophagales bacterium | reverse complement strand
TTAGAAACCATTAGTAGTAACCTTAAAAGCAAGTTGACTAGCATAAAAAAGGAAAGACCCTCCTAAAACTAGTCCTAACTCACTTCTTAAGGAGTAACTAGTTATAGTTAACGACTTAGTATTAGGTGAATAGGGACCGATTTAATGACATTTTACAGGCTATATATGCTTTCTTGGTTGTAACATAATTCAAAGTCTTTCAGTATATTATACTTATGCCTGATCCAACCTGACCGAATAATCCAAAATATCTTTTATGGTGTTACTAGCAACTTGGGTTTTTTATTATCTAGTAATAGTTTGCCTGGCCAGTTCAATTTCTACCTGTAGATTTACATCATCTGTACTTGGGCTTTAACTTTCTTCGGACAAGATACATGTAACTTATGCCTCTTTACCAACTAGTAACGATCAATAACAACCAGGCTTATGCCATATGGCATATCCAAGAACCAGAAGAAGCGCTCTTGCAGCAACTACATGCAAAGTCAGCTGATATGGCATTATACACTACATTTCGGCATCCTACCAAACGAATAGAATGGTTAGCGGCCCGTCTATCCTATCAGCTTTTGTGCCAAGAAATGAATATTCCTGATGCGCCTATTGAGAAAGACGTACGTGGTCGTCCCTACTTAGGAGATGATCATGTACATATCAGCTTGTCTCATTGTTTCCCTTTTGCAGGGGCCATACTCAGTAAGCATATACCAGTAGGCTTAGACATAGAGATACCTACTACCAAGCTCCTAGACATACAAGCCAAATACTTAAATCTAGCAGAAATAGCTGATAGTAGTCAAGATATAGAAAAGCTATGCGTTTATTGGTGCGCTAAAGAAGCGATCTATAAAGCCTACACACACTCCCACTACCCTTCTTTGTCATTCATTCAGATAGAACCTTTTATCAAAGCCTCACAAGGTAACCTCATAGGGAATGCCCCATCAGGGCACCGATATATAGTTCATTATCAAATAACAGCAAGCTATGTGCTAGCCTGGTGCGAAGAGCAGGCTACGAAAGAACGCTAGCAATTCTCTTTGATGAGGATATATAGTATACCCACCAACGTTATCAATAAGAGGATACCTACGAGCTCTAATACCAGCCCATAAGATCCCACTAGTTGGTAGCTGATGGCAGTCACTGTGTTAGTTGTTGGATGCACATGGGAAGATATGGATGGCAAGGGAGCTGCATACAACTTCCACCCGATGATGCTTATGGACAGGAGCAACACACCTATGGCTATTATCTTACGATAGGGATGGGCTCGGTTTTTTGTGCTAGCTGCCTGTGGGTGAAAAAATAACAAACTACATACCAGCAATACCAATACACCACCTGCATGCAGGATGATCTGCATGATGGCTACTAGGGAAGCCCCTTGTAAAAAATAGATAGCTGAAAGTCCAATGATAATGCCTATTAAATAGATAACAGCAAGAAAGGGTTGAGAGGTAAATAAGATAGCCATGGCTGCTGCAGCCACTAGCAAAGCAAAGATATAGTACAGTAGGTTGATTAGCATAGGGTTGTATGAGTTGTGGTAAAGTCATTTACATAGTAAGCACATCATTTGACGACCTATTTTGGTCGTCATTGCGAGCCCCTGTCACTGCGAGGCTGCTTTGCAGCCTCGCAGAGGGGCTCGCAATCCATTAATATTTCGGCATAATGGATTGCTTCACTACGTTCGCAATGACGGACTGAGTAAGCATCTTGATACCTCATCTATCAAAACGATAACAGGTCCCCACGGTAATTGGTCAACAGCTTGTTGACCAATTACATCGGTACTGTATTCTTCCGAAAAACGCCGCATGTATTTCAAGTGTTGAGGGCTAAAGCCTTTCATTTATGGAAACACATTTCGTAAATCCTTGCTAAGTTTTTCGATAATTTTAGCTCCCCACCCATATTGTTGTTGTGACTTACTGATTTCTGATCCAATGTGGTGGTAAAGTAGGCTGAGTTCCTTATTGACTTTCAAAGCTGCTTTATAGCGGCTTTCGGCAACCTTCTTCTTACTTTCTTCTAGAAGCTGAGCGTAATTACTACCGACAATGTTATTTACCATATTACAATACCTTAATCAACGTACGTAAAATATAAAATGAATTCTCAGTATGCATGGTATGGAGAAAGCAACCTATCATTAAAATTGGTAACAGCCTTTCTTTCTCGTCTTTTTGTATAAAGATGTACTTGGTCAATAGCTGTTGACCAAGTACATCAAGGTTGTATTCTTCTGCAGCATGCTAGATGTATTTCAAAGTTTTTGATGACTAATAGCAAGATAATAATATGACGCTGAGGTAATTTGTTCAACAGCTGTTGACTAATTATACTGAGGCTATATTTTGTTGCATAGCGTCATATGTAAGATATTATAAGTTTTTACCACGTTCTACATGCTCACTCCATACCTGCTTAGTATCTATAATAGCTTGCTCGCTCATGGTAGCGAAGGATACCTTGTGCTCTAATACATCAAAGACACTAAAATCATACGTAGAAGTCATGGTTAAACATGCTGTAGGGCACACCGTAGTGCAAAGTCCACAGAAACAACATTTAGCCATATCGATATCAAACTTAGCTGCATGAATTCGCTTTTTCATGCCATTGCTGGTTAGCCCTATGACTTCGGGAGCAGGAATAGCCTCTATCTCTATGCAATCTACAGGGCAAACTTTAACGCATTTATCACATACGATGCAGTCATCTATTTCATTATGTAACTTATAACGACCTCGCTTCGGTACGATCAGTGCTTGGTGAGGGTATTGCAAGGTTATTGTATTTCCTGCTTCTGGAACGTAGGTGTAATGGTTTTTTTTGTTAGAAGAAGCTCGAATGCTTTTATACAAGTGCTTCTTGGTGAGTTGCAAGGCTCTACGAAGACCTTCTAGGATAGAAAAGATATTTTTGAAGTATGTAAACATATGGCTAGGGCCTATACCCTTCACAAAATAAGGAATTGCCACCACAAAGTAAGCAAGAGCGTCAATAATCCAAGTGGAATTAAATATGCCCAGCATAACTTCATAAGCTGATCTGCACGTAACCGCGGGAAAGTCCATTTAATCCACATTTGAATAAGGAGGATAAACAGTGTTTTTCCCAATAACCAAAAAGAAGCCCAGAAACTACCAAGCCAAGTAGATGGGTACCCATTGGTGTATAGCGCTAGTTGAAAAGAACCTAAGTTGGGGAAAGGCGTATTCCATCCACCTAAAAAAAGGATGACGCCCAACATAGTCATCAAAAAAAGTACTACATATTCAGCTAGCATGATCCAAGCCCAATAGATGCCCCCATACTCTACCTGATAGCCAGCTATTAACTCTGACTCTGCTTCTGCCAAGTCAAAGGGAGTCCTGTTACTAACAGCTAACGAGCTGACCAAGAATATCACATAAGCGATAGCCAAACAAGGCATACGGCATATGTTCCAAGTAAGAAATCCACCATATTGGGTTACTTCCAATCCCTTGATCCCCAGTAGATAGCTAGAGGTGACATGGGTTCCATCTATTTGATAGGTAGCAAGACCTTGTTGAGCAGATATATGAGCTAGGTCCAACGTATGGGTTACTAATATGACGCACAGCACACTAAGTCCTACAGGAATTTCATAGGCAAGATATTGCGTAGCTGCCCGTAAAGCCCCCAAGCGGGCAAACTTATTGTTAGAAGACCACCCAGCTAGTAATATCCCTATTACTTTGAGAGAGAGCATTCCCAAAAGAAACAGCAAGCCTGTATGCGTAGGTGCTCCTAGCCATACGTTGGTAACAGGTAACACTGCAAATCCTAGCAGCGCGGTGATGAGTATCCAGGCGGGTGCTAGCAAAAAAAGCTTTTGATGGGCTGCCTGTGGGATAATGATTTCTTTTTGTAAGAGCTTTAGCAAGTCAGCAATAGATTGAAGGGTCCCTTTGTAGCCTACCTCCATGGGACCTAAACGATCTTGTATGAATGCAGCTAGCTTACGTTCCACATACACAGCCAATAGCGTGAAGAGGAGCAAAAAGGGTAGGTAAAAACAGAGTGTGGGGATGCTGGCAAACAATGTTACTTTTTTGTTAGCGGGTTAGAGAATTTTCTCTTAAAACTGTAAGCGATCACGCTTATATGTTTCACTTAGCAATCGCTTGAATAATCATACAGGTTTTAAAGTAGTTAAAGGTGTTATACCAAGCTTTGTCTTCGACGACCTACTTTTTGTCACCACCCAAAAAGTAGGCAAAAAAGTCTCCGCTGCTGGAAAATGTTGCCACACCCCTTTGGGGTTCGCAATGACGTTTTGGAGTGACAGGGAGATATCTCCCTGTCACCATTTTATATGAACTTCCTATCCACCTATTGAAGCGATTATCTTCTAACTCTTAAAGCCTACGCAACGATGAGCCCTTCGGGGTTGCCACGGCCCTCTGCCACGGTTCGATTGCCACGCCACTATGTGGCTCGCAATGACGCGCAGTGACGGGGCCTCGCAAAGACATTTTGTAGTGGCAGGAATTACTTCCTGCCACCGC
>CAZZEE010000114.1:2903-4620 GCA_964652695.1 uncultured Cytophagales bacterium | reverse complement strand
AATAGTTGCTATTTATAACTGGGAACTAAAATTTTGAGGTTATGCAAGATGTCTATTATACGTCGTGTGTATGAGCATAAGCAAAAATTAATCGAAGGGTTCACTAAAAGGTATAATATTACCAAGCTTGTATACATGGAAGAGATGAATGATATAAATGCAGCTATCTTTAGAGAAAAATGTATTAAGCAATGGCAAAGAGAATGGAAATTCCAACTAATTGAAGAATAAAATCCAAATTAGAAAGATTTATATGATAGTTTATACTAGTCCCTTCCACACCAATTTTCGCTTTCTGGATCCCAGCGAAAGCTGGGATGACAGTAGTGGTATAAGAAAAAATTAACCATCTATCCATATGCAACCAGAACAATTTGTAAACTTGGTCCAACGGCCTCGTAATATAGACAAGGCAGCTTTACAAGAGCTAAGGAAAGTATTGCTTCAATATCCTTATTTTCAGCTATCCTATACATTAATAGCTAAAGGCCTATATGACCAGGACCCTCAGAAAGCACAGCATGCGATACAAATAGCAGCTGTATATGCACCTGATCGAAATCATTTGAAGTTATTGTTGGAAGATAAGCTAGGTTATGCTAAACTTGCAGAAGTCAAGGAGGAGCAGCAAGTAGCCAATGAGCTATCGGGTGCAAGTGATCCAATGAATCAGCCTGTAAAAGGAACTTTGCAAGTAGAGTTTATCAATAGCTACATTACTAATATATATGCTAAACAGTCCAAGCAGGTAACTAATAAGAAGAGTTTAGCACAACTCAATATTATTGATAATTTCATCAAGCAGGGAGGTAGATTTAGAGCTGTCACGATCAAGGGTATGTCTTTGGAAGATATGCCTACAGACCTTACAAAAGACAATACGGGTTTTCATGATGACTTATTGACAGAGAATCTAGCACGTGTTATGATTAAACAAGGTAATTTTGAACGAGCTATTGATATTTATAAACGATTACAACGCAAGTTCCCTGAAAAAGGAACTTATTTTTCAACACTTTCAGAAGAAATAAAAAAAGATATATAACATGGTTACTTTTATACTGATCCTCATCATCCTTACTGCTTTATTACTCATTATAGTTGCTGCTTTGCAGAACTCTAAAAAAGAAGGAGGGGGTAATGCCCTAGGCAGTATGGGCGCTCATCAAATCATAGGGGTCAAAAAAACGGGCGACCTCTTGGAGCAAGTGACATGGGGATTACTTGTTACCTTATTCGTACTGAGCATTACCACTTTTACATTAATCAAGAAAAATAATACAGTACCACAAAGTCCTAACTTAGAGCGAATAGAACAACAGAACTTGCTCATGGAGTCTACCCAGGAGCAAAATCCTAATGGTGTCGCGCCTATCCCTGGTGAGGCTAGCCCGGATTCAACTAAAGATAAATAGGGAGTCCCTTACGTAGTCAATATAGATTTGATGCGGTGGTCGGTTATACCGAGTGACACCGCAACCTTCCCAATGCTATCATTGCGAGGCTCCGCGAAGCCGTACTTTCTGGCTTCGTAGTGACGTTAGTAGCCGTGGTAACCCCGTTGCCGAAGTCACTTCTTCCTTCACAATCAGGAGACTCATCGTTGTCTAGGCCGGTGGTCTAGAAGATAATCCGAGAGAGTTGATACATAGATAGACACTCAATAAATATAGCGAAGTAGTGGATTGCCACGTCCCTTCGGGCCTCGCTATGACGG
>CAZZEE010000114.1:0-2803 GCA_964652695.1 uncultured Cytophagales bacterium | reverse complement strand
TATGGGGTGCACCTATATGTTTCCGTCTACAAACATTAAAAGGTATTTGCAGGATGGCCACGTTCCTTTGGGTCTCGCCATGACGACTCCTGCAACTTTTTTTAGCGACTTTGGATCGTTTAAAAGGTATTTGCAGGATGGCCACGTCCCTTTGGGTCTTGCCATGACGACTCCTGCAACTTTTTATGATGATGGATTGCCACGGCTCTTGTAGGCCTCGCCATGACGGTATGGGGTGCACCTATATGTTTCCGTCTACAAACATTAAAAGGTATTTGCAGGATTGCCACGTCCCTTTGGGCCTCCCCATGACGACTCCTGCAACTTTTTTTAGCGACTGTGGATCGTTTAAAAGGTATTTGCAGGATGGCCACGTCCCTTTGGGCCTCGCCATGACGACCCCTGCAACTTCTTGATGATGGATGGCAACCCTTACAGGCCTCGCCATGATGCAAGGCCAACCCACTGTCTTAGTTCCCTTCCCCCAAGGAACGCTACTTGTAGCGCCAGTAGCTACTCCTGGCACGATGGTATAGGGAGTGAGCTCCCTATACCATCGTGCCATTTTCCCAAAGGCGGGTCTTTTGCTTTATAACACTTTTATACATAGGCGTGAACAGGTATCATTTTGTTTAACCAAAAATTTTCCTGACCTTTACCTGCTCTACGCCTTATAAGATCAACTGGTGCGGAAGTAACTTCCGTATCCTGATGGAAAATAATTATGGAAATTATTCCAGCTATACAACAAGAAATACAGGGCTCACCCCGGCAAATTGTCATTATCACCCATACTAATCCAGACGGCGATGCGTTAGGATCCTCCCTTGGGTTAGCTGCCTTCTTAAAGAAAAAACACCATGCGGTCAAGGTGATTATCCCTACTCCCTATCCTGAATTTCTAGACTGGTTACCAGGCATACAAGCGGTTATCTGTTATGAATCTTCTCCCAAAAATGTAGTATTGGACTTGATAGCTCAAGCGGAGATTATCTTTTGTGTGGATTTTAGTACCCTCAATCGTATTGACCATTTAGCAAGTCCCATCAAAAACGCAAAAGCTACTAAGATAGTTATAGACCATCACCTAGACACGGAAGAGTTTGCTGATTTGGTATTGTGGAATCCACAAGCTGCCGCTGCCTCAGAACTCGTCTACGAGCTTATAGAAGCTTTGGGTGAATATCACCATATCGACAAAGCCCTAGCAGCATGCTTGTATACAGGTATTATGACAGATACTGCTTGTTTTACCACTCCTAATACTACTCCTCGCATTCATCGCATAGTAGCTACACTATTGGAACAACAAATAGATGTAGCTAAGATCAATAAGCTAGTTTATGCCAATCAGTCTCTTAAGAAGCTTCAATTCTTAGGTTTTGTGCTTAATAAGCGGCTCAAGGTATTAGAAAACTACCGGACTGCCTACATTGTTATTGAGTCAGCTGATGCGAAGCAGTTTAACCTAGGCACAGGCGATACAGAGGGTATTGTCAATTATGCACTTTCCCTCAAGGGGGTTGTATTAGCAGCCCTTATCAAGGAGAAGAAAGATGGTATTTACCTTTCGTTACGTTCTGTAGGCAATGTGCCTGTCAATACATGGGCAAAAGAATATTTTGCTGGAGGGGGGCATAAGAATGCCGCAGGAGGCGTATCCCATTTGACTTTAGAACAAACGATCGCTAAATTTGAAGAATTAGTGAAAATGAACCAAAATATCTTGAGAAATGAATAAATCACGAAGATTTTACTTAATAATAGGAGCCATTATACTATTGCTAGGCGTATTAGCTTTAGTAGCTGTAGGGGGTCGGGATAGATACTTTTTCAAGCAAACCAGTACAGGACTTGCTTATAAGATCAAACAAAAGGGAAAAGGACCTGCACCTACCGCTGGACAAATTTTGCTGATAGAGATGATGTACCGAACAAAAGACAATGAAGTCATATTTAATTCAGATGACATGGGTTTTCCTATGGTAGCGCCTTATGATGAGATTGTTGATAAGGCGGATGGCGGTATTTATGAAGCCATTGGCATGCTACAAAAAGGAGATCAATATATCTTCAAGTTACCTGCTAAGACCATATTAGGGGCCCAGTTTGAAACTTTAGCTGAGAAACATAAATTGCAAGAGAATACACCCTTATATTTACAGTTGTACCTCAAGGATATTACCACAGAAGAAGGTATGAAAGAAGTTGAGGCAGCCTATTTCCAAACGATGATGAAAAAAAGACAAGAACAAGCTGCTCAGCAGCTTCCAAAGGATATAGAAGCCATTCAGGCTTATCTAACTAAGCATCAACTACAAGCCACTACTACGCCTTCCGGGCTTCGATATAGGATGATTACTCCTGGTGAAGGAGCCAATCCGCAAGCCGGTCATATAGTAAGTGTGAATTATGTAGGGAGAACTTTAGAAGGACAGGTGTTTGATACCAACATTTTAGAAGAAGCTAAGCAACATAATCTGTATGATGCCAGAAGGACCTATGAGCCTATGAAGTTCACCATCGGAGAAGGGGGCATGATACCAGGCTTTGAAGAAGGTATTCAGCTTTTGAATAAACATGCCAAGGCCAGTTTATTGGTGCCTTCTGTGTTAGCTTACAGAGAGCTAGATTTATCTCCCCATATCAAACCGCATTCTAGTCTTATTTTTGACGTAGAATTAGTGGATATACACACAAAGGGTAAGAAATAGAGGAGAGGTAATAACCCCGCCAGGGCGCATCGTTACAGCGGCCCTTTGGGCCTCGCAAATAACTTTGGGGTGGCAGGAATTAATTCCTG
>CAZZEE010000113.1:0-4695 GCA_964652695.1 uncultured Cytophagales bacterium | reverse complement strand
GTACTAGTTCACTATCGGTCTCTCAGTAGTATTTAGCCTTGCCAGATGGTGCTGGCGGATTCAGTCGGTCCTTCACCGAGACCGACCTACTCAGGATACTAACTAGCTTGATTGCGATTACCTTGACAGGGCTTTCACCTTCTATGGCTTACCTTTCCAGGTAATTTAAGTTTTCTCATCAAGCTGTATGTTAGTCCTACAACCCCATATTAGCCGTAACTATTATGGTTTGGGCTATTCCGCTTTCGCTCGCCACTACTTACGGAATCACTATTTGTTTTCTCTTCCTCTGGGTACTAAGATGTTTCAGTTCCCCAGGTTTGCTTCTCTATGCAGAGATAACTCCAACTTCATTGGAGTGGGTTGCCCCATTCGGAAATCTACGGATCAATTTGTATTAACCAATCCCCGTAGCTTATCGCAGTTTGTCACGTCCTTCATCGCCTCTGAGAGCCTAGGCATCCCCCATACGCTCTTATATTTCTTCTCTTTGTAGACTATAATTAGTTATAATGTTCAAACAAGTTTGGACACCTTATCTAATCATTGAGTCCCCGCTTTTACTTTTACAATATGTCAAAGAACAATATCTACGTAATTTATTACGAAAGATAATTAATTTTTTAGTTTGACTGAACCTCGCAGCTCAATCATTTATTTCGTACAAAGGTATGTTTATTTCTTTTAATTACAAACAAATTTCATAATTAAAAATTATCAACGCTACCTTGTCAACATTAACATTCCTTCATAGAACCCTTTAGGGATACTAAGGTAATAATAGTATTTGGAAAAACCATAAAAATTTAAACTTTTTAATAACTACCCACCTTACTTTTTAAAAACCTTAAATCAGTCACAAAATATGACTCGTGTGTCTGGCCCCCAGGCAGTCATGTGTTCAGTTTCGTCATTGCGAGGGACTTCCCACAACCTTCGGCTTCGCAGTGACGGAAACGACCGTGGCAACAAGGGTTGTGGCCTGGGGTGACATGCGCTGAGAAGACGTTGGTAGTTACACTTTTTATAAACTTCTTTCGCTAACACGGAAGCAACTTACCCGACAGCCAGGGTGTTGGAAGAAGCCTAATATGGCTTGGCTAGTTATGCACCGGTCTTGATGAAGCTCCAGCAGCATGATTTTTGATAGATTGCAAATGATAAACCTCTTGCTGGGTCAGAAACCGCCAATTACCTCTTGATAAGTCTTTTTTAGTTAAGTGGGCATACATGACTCTATCGAGTGTAATGATTTGATAACCCAGGTGTTCAAATAATCTTCGCACCACCCTATTCTTACCTGAGTGGATTTCTATACCTAGTTTACTAGCATCTCCTTCTACTATAGCAATGCTATCTACCTGCACTACTCCATCTCTGAGCTTGACTCCTGCCTGAATAGCTGCTAAATCTTTTAAGCTGATGGGGGCAGCTAGTTCTACTTGGTATAGTTTTTTTATTTCATAAGAAGGATGAGCTAGTTTCTGGGCAAGCTCACCGTCATTCGTCAATACTAAAAGGCCCGTAGTGTTGCGGTCTAATCTACCCACAGGATATACTCTTTCTGAACAAGCTCCTCTCACAAAGTCTAAGACCGTCTTCCTACCTTCTGGATCAGAAGCTGTGGTAATGCAGTTTTTTGGCTTATTAAACAGGAGATAAACGTTTTTATTAGGCTTGAGGATTTTATCTCGGAACTTTACTATATCAGTGGTCTTTACCTGGTAGCCTAGTGTAGTTATCTTCTCCCCATTGACGGTTATCTTTCCACCTTGTATCAAGGCATCTGCTTCTCGTCTAGAGCATACCCCCGCATTACTAATCCATTTATTTAGTCGCACATAATTAGCCCCCTTGCCTGGTAAATTAGAGAACTGAGAAAGTGCTGGTTCCATATGTATGCTTGACTCAATAAAAATGCTTTCGACCTACTCGAATATGTGCTAATCGCCTATTTTGCTTGGGCTTCTTTTTCTCGCTTGGCATATAAAGAATGCCTAGTTTGAGGAACTATCTTAAGGCGCTCTTTGTCAATAAGCTCTCCGGTAACTGTACAAACACCATAAGTGCCATTTTGTATTCTCGTAAGAGCATTTTCGAGGTGTACAATATACTTCCTTTGTCGGTCTATAAGAATGCCTAAGTTTTCTTTTTCAACAGTATCTGGTACTTCTTCTAGTAACTTCACACTAACTTCTATACTGTTATCCTTACTTTTAGTTAGTGCCTCTTGTATAAAGCCAAGTTCTTTCTGCGCTTTATCTAGCCTATCCAGAATAAGCTGCTCAAACTCTTTGAGTTCTTCTGCTGAATATTTGTTTTGTTTATGATTATCCATGATCACGTGGGTTAAATTAGAAAAGATAGCTACCTCCAAACCAGCTCTCACAACCTATATAGTACCAAATATACTAGTGCTACAGCGTAGATTCGGACAACTGGCTTACAATGCATCTATCAAATATTGCCTTCATATTGATTAGCTTTTTCACTTATAGCATTATAACTAATTTATTCCTTTATGTCAAGAGCCTAGCTCATTCTATTTATTCTAATGGAGCCTCTTCTTCTGAAGCAAGGATGGTAACTTCAGCTACATCAGCCAAAATCCTACCGCAATGTTCACATTTCAATATCTGTCTCTTTTCTTTAATTTCTGCCTGCATTTGAGGATATATAATAGTAAAACAGCCTTCACAAGCTCCGCTTTTGACCATTATTACTGCTAGCTTATTACGAACATGGTCTCTGATTTCCTCGTAGGTTTGTAGTAAGTTTTTATCAATACCAGCTTGAAGTTTTTTTCGCTTTTCGGATAGTTTTTTTTCATCTTCATTACTCTCCCCGATGATTGAATTAAGATCTTCTTGCTTGTTCTTGAGGTTTTTAGCAGCTTTCTCAATCACCTTATTAAGCTCTGCAAGGGTCTGTTTATTTTTCTCTATCCGTTCATAATGCTCTTTAATCTTCTTTTCTAGCAACCGAATATCTAACTGATGTAACTCTATCTCCTTGGTTATCGCATCATATTCTCTATTGTTTCTGACGTTCACCTGTTGCTCCTCATAACGCTTCGCCAGCGCCTCTATCTCTTTTATCTTAATACGTAACTCTGTAATATTTTGCTCGGAATTTGTAATTTCATCTTGGTAGGACTTAGCCTGTGACTCTAAATGGGCTAATTCATCTTCTAGCTTTTTGACCTCGTGAGGCAATCCCCCCCTTAATTGGAAGATCTCGCTAATCTGTTTATCTATTTCTTGTAGTTCAAGCAAAAGCTGAAGGTTCCTTTCCGTACTGTTTTCCATAATTATATAATATCTGTCAAATTGGTTAGAATGAGAAGTAATGCACTGGATTTGTGTGAGTTGTACTCTTTACGCAGGCAATGTTACTAAATTTTTCAGACAATTTGCTATAAATCAGCTCCTTAATAGGTACTTCACTTTCATAATGCCCTATATCGGCAAGTAACAGTTTCCCTTCTGCATCAAAAAAGCTATGATACTTCACATCAGCAGTGACAAAAGCATCCGCTCCTTGTTTGATAGCTTCCTGTAACAAAAATATCCCAGCCCCACCACATAAAGCCACTTTTTTAATAGGATTGCTAATAGGTGCGGAATGTCGAATATGGGTCAACTGCATCTTGTCTTGGAGATAATGTAAGAATGATTGAGTATCCAAAGGTTGTGATAACTCTCCTATCATACCAGCTCCTACTTGGTCATTGGCATTTTCTATATTTTGTATCTGATAAGCTACTTCTTCATAAGGATGTACCTGCTGAAGGAAAGTTACAATGTTTTTAGACAAATAGCTAGGATAGATAACCTCTAGCTTATGCTCAACGACCTTTTCTAACGTACCCCGTTGACCGATAGAAGGATTGGCAGCGTGATTGGGTCGAAAAGTCCCTGTGCCTAGACTCTCAAAGCTACAATGGGTATAGTTACCTATATGACCTGCGCCTGCTTGGTGTAAGGTGTCTCTAACTTGGTCCAAGGCGGAAGCTGGTACGTAGGTCGTAAGCTTTTGAAAGGAATGAGGCTTAGGAAGCAATATGCGTCTTGCTCGAAGATCAAGCTGCTGGGCTATACATTGACTAACCCCCTCAGCTATGTTGTCTATATTGGTATGGATCGCATAGATGGCTATTTGATATTTAATGGCTTGGATAATACATCTTTCCACGTAGGTAGCTCCCGTTATACGCTTGATACCTTGAAATATAATAGGATGATGTGCGATAATGAGATTACAGCCTTGCTGTCTTGCTTCTTCTATAACATCTTCTGTTACATCCAAACAGATCAGTACACCATTGACCAACATAGTAGGTTCTCCTACCAAGAGTCCAGCGTTGTCATAAGCTTCTTGATAGGACAAGGGGGCCCACTGTTCCAAATAATTTGTAATATCTTTAACCTTTATCATAGCTCAAAAGAAGATAAATTTAAGAATTGTAGACCAAACTAAACAATAGAAATCTAGCTTAAAATGCTCGCTGTGTTAAAAAATGAGAGTATTCGCCTAAAGATAGATAATACTCACTTAAGACATTATTTAGAACCTGACTAAAAACTCATACATGAACGGTATACAACTAACTAGACTATGAAGTAAAGATCCGCCTTTAGGGGTCTGTTGAAAGTTAATTTTTGCAAAAATGAGTTTACAAGATTTCAAGTATTG
>CAZZEE010000112.1:0-4737 GCA_964652695.1 uncultured Cytophagales bacterium | reverse complement strand
TAGTAAGGAAACATTAAAAGGTGCTTTCAACCAGGCATTGGATATGTTGCTTCCAGCAAGTGATTTAGTGAAGATAGCATTGGGTACGAAGGAGATGCCTACCAACAACAGTGAGTGGGTTAGATTAGCTATGAATACAGTGCTGGATTTTATGCCGGGTGGGAAGATATTTAAGTTCTTGAAGGGTAATTCTGCAAGGTTTGGGATGAAGAAGATAGAGTCGCAAATTCTAAAAATAGCAGCTAAAAAGGCGAAGAAAGTAGTTAGCATACCGAAAGGGTTTAACCAAACTAAGAAGTTTGGTTATCAACACGGACAAAAGGTTTATGAATATAAAGGAAAGTATTATTCTATAGATGCTGATGGACATGGTGGTGGAGTTTGGAAAGTTTTCGAGGAAATAGGTGGAAAATTAAAAAGAATCGGAACAGCGGACGAAAAACTCACAATATTTAAAAATTAGCTTTTATGATTGATACATACATTAACCCAGAAAACTTTGATTTAAACTTCAAGAAATTACTAAAAACAAAACGTGCTAAAAATATTGTACCTGGTAGATTTGATATAGAGGATATTAAGTTAGCCCATAAGTCCAAGCTTATTGTACAAATGCTTCTAGTTTTCAAAGATGTGTTGGGACTCACTTATAAAATCATGTATTGGGAACAAGATGAGCGGATGAAATATTTATTTTCTAATAAAAAGTATAAGCTGGTAGTTTCTTATAAACATGGTAAACGTCCCGGTATTATTTACTTAGAAGATAAAATAATTGATACAGTTTTTTTAAATACACTATTAGAAACTCACTTTAACTATGAGATGGCAAAAGATCCTTCAATTAATATGCGGGTTCAGCTTTGCCTTAACCAAGCATACTCTATTATTTTACTTGATATTTATGATGATAGAGGGTTCGATATATACTATTATTATTTTAAGAATAAAGCACATAGCCATAACTGATATTACTCTCTGCTGAATTAAAAGCATTGAAATTCTTCAAAGGTGCAGTAGCTAAGTTGGGTATTAAGGAGGTAGAAAAGCAGCTGTTGAAACAGGCTAAAAAGGCGGCAAAAAGGGCAGCTAGGCAGGAACTTAGAAAGCGGCTGAAGGAGGGAAAAAATAAATCTAAAGAATGGAACGGGAAATATAAGAAAAAGAAAGGCGGCCTTAGCGGTAAAGAAGGAGCCAAGGACCCACCTAGTTGGGCTAAAGAGCACCGCCCTAGAGAAGGAGAGAGCGGTAAAGAGTTTGCTAAGAGGATACTAGATGAGAAATATGGGTCTCGTGATCACGCTGAGGGTGCTGATACAGAGTTTAGTAAAATTCAAAAATGGGCTGATCGCTCATTTGAATAAACAATAGTAAAGAAAAACATGAAATCGTTATATAAGCTTTATCATTACCATGAGATTCTAGAGGATGGAGAAGTCCACAATATTAAAGCATTAGGCATTTTTTCCTCCAAAAAACAAGTGTATGAGGCTATAAAGGCTTATAAAGAACTTCCAGGATTTAGAGAGAAATGCAAAGTTGCTATCGGTTATGATGATTTTGTAGAAGGATTTTTTATTTCTCATATGCCAATAGGTATATCTTATTGGGACGGTGGATTTGTAACAGTGGCTGAAATTATGTCGGGTGATGGTACTATTATTTACGAAGAGCCTAAGGAAAAATTTCTAGAAGTAACATTAAGCTTACCTTCTTGGTTTAAAGATGAAGAGCAAGAACTAGATGGAACTAGCGAAGAATTTGCAGAACGAATAATGGGACCACAATATCATACTGATGATCATCCAAGAGGACCCCAAAGTGAATTTTTCCAGATCAAAAAGTTTAAAGAAATGCAACAAAATTTGTTATGAGTTACGTATACATGGTATCGCACCTTAATCCTAAAAATGACGATGAGAAGCTTATAGGATCTTACTTGACTTATGAGGAGGCAGCCCAAGTTGTAGAAAAATACAAGCAATTCGAAGGCTTTAGGGATTCTCCCAACCATTTTTATATAGACAAATATGAGATAGGTAAATTGTATTGGACAGAGGGCTACTATAGCGTGAGGCTAAAAGTGAAGGATAAAAAATAGACTGAACCAAGTACAATAATAGCAGGTGGCCTCGCAAGTTTTTTGCATATACCTGACAGTTTTTAAAAGCCATGCCACCAAACCAAAGATCAGCTGGAGAAGATGATGAAAGAGCAGGCTCAGCCAGCTAACGACTCTGGCAAGGTAAATCCTGACGATATTAGCAAAGTGGCGAAGAAGGCGTTAAAGAAGATAGAAAAAGATGATGTGGAAAATAGGGGAGGTACTCAAGAAGCATGTTGTAACGAGGGAGTTAGCTTGGTATTTGAAGACTTGACAGGTAGCCAAGAATTGAGAGGCATGCGGGCTAATGATATGGTAGAACACTGGTCTAGTTTCCCCAACACTTGGAAAGAGATAAAAATGAGTGAGGCACAAGACCTAGCTAATCAAGGCTATATTGTGGTAGCTGGTGCTAAGGCTGGACCTAATGAGACTAGTGGGCATGTTGTGGTGATTGTTCCTGGGGAAGAGAAAGAAGGTGGCTGGGGTTGGGTCCCTGTTGCTATGGATACAGGGGAAAACAAAAGATGGACGTCAGAAAAAATAAGCAAAAGTTGGAAAGAAGATAGGAAACAAAATGTGAGATTTTTCCTTTATAAAGGCCCTGTAAACAAATAAAACAATCATGACAAAAAAATATAAATATACTCTTATAATTGCTGCATTAGCAATTATATGTTTTGTAGTATATAAAAATTGTTATAGCAATATTCAAGAACCTATCTCCATAACTTATAATAAGGCTCAAATAGAGCAGTTAACAGGTTTTGAAAAGCATAAGAAAGACTTCAAAGAGCGTAATATAGTATTAAAAAAAGTAGATGAAATCAAAAGCCTATCTGCAGAACTATATAATTGTTTTGGAGGTGGATGGGAAACTGATCCAGGGGATTTTAGGAGGCTCAAGATTCGACTTAAAAAAGGTCATATAATTGAATATGATAATATTAATGGCTGGATCAAATTTTTAGAGAGAAGTGAACCCCTTTCAGTCGTAATGTCGCAACTTGTAAAGGCTCCCATCCAGTCAAAAAAAATCCATAAACATCTCTATGGGATCACGATAGATATGAAAGGAGAAGATAAAATTTTAGTACTGTTTGGTTATCCTTATGGTAGTGATCCAGGGCTAGTAACACTGATCTATATAACTCCATATAATGCTGAAATTATCTTTAATAGAAACTTTGACTTGTTCGAAATAAGAGAACAAGAACAAGGCTATTCTTTAATAGGCAGAATACGTAGTGTCGGTAATGAAGTAATGCAAGCAGAACCTTATGAACTAGCCATCCAGGATGGTAAGCTAACCTTTGAAACACTACCCCTGCAAAAAATATATGAGAGCCAAGACCCCCATATTGTCCTACATAATTCCATAGGGTGGAGTTATGATAAGCAACCTGGAGAATTTACAAGGTTAGAAATCGCTGCACCACCAAGCAGTAACGATCCAGAGAATTAGATATTCAATGCTGCTTCTTATAATGATACGTGGACACCATTTCTAGTACCTATTAAAATTCCTATTGATACAACAACCATTAAACAGACTTCCCATTTTATCATATTGGAGAATCAAGTTGGAAGAATTATCATTCTAAACGAGCGGGACCACCGAGATAGTACGGCTGCTTGTATAACTATTTTGCGTTCGGCGCCTTCTTATCCCACTTCCTTGTTTAATGGTTATTTCCACTTACAAGAGATTACAGAAGATGATACAGCTTATCATCTGTTGGGTAAGGTAAAGATTGCGGAGGACCCCAATAAGATATATGAAATTACTATCAGCAAAGCTGCTATGTCTGAGGTGGAATGTAACTGGTAAGCTATCAATGGTTGCCACTAACTAAAATCTATGTAGAATGGATGTGCTTAGGGGACGGAGTATTGGGTTGTGTCGTTTATGTTTATAAAGGGCCTACCAATAAACAATAAATAAGCATGTTAAAAAAATACAGATACCTTTTCATCGTTATAAGTACTATAGCTATAGGAGTTGTTTCATATAGAAATTGTAGTGGTAAAATAAAGAAATCTATTCTCATTACCTATGATAAACAATATGTGCAAGAATTGAGCAAAGTTGAAGAAAATCATCCATATTGGAAAAAATATGGTTTTGTCCTCAAGAAAGTAGATGAATTGGAAGATTTATTGGCAGAAGTATACCAAATCACAGGAGAGAACGGTATCGGATGGAGTGAAAGTAGCCCCGGTGATTTTGTAAGAATAAACATTAAATTACGCAATGGGCGTATTGTACAGTTTGATAGTCTAGGAGGTTGGTTATCAAATTTCGAGGAAAGTGACTGGATTCCTAACTCCCCGAAGATTAAAAAACATCCGTATGGTATTACTTTGGATATGGGGAAAGGAGATAAAATTTTAATTCTAATTGGGGCTACTCCAGATGTTTATTTGACACTTATATACATAGGCAAGGATACAGCTGAAGTTATTTTTAATAAAGAAATTGTTGCCTTGTTAGCAATAGCAGAAACAGAAAGCGGGTATCGCCTAAAAGGACAATTATATTTTGATGAATATGTAAGTTTAGAAGATAGAGGAATGGCTACTATACTAAAACACTTTTAATTAGGTTATTAATTAGGATATTAACAAGAATT
>CAZZEE010000111.1:0-4746 GCA_964652695.1 uncultured Cytophagales bacterium | reverse complement strand
ATAGTAGTAACACATGAACAAGTAATAAAAGCTTTGGTAAATGATCAGCATATACCATATTGTTCTATAAATGAATTAAAATTAGTTTATACTCATAACATTTGAAAGCTAGAAAAACATGCTTAGCTAGTACACTATGTATTCCTTCGCACAAACCCTTGCTTCCTGGATTATTGCAACCCTGCAGGCCTTGCATTGATGAGCCATGTCTTGTCCTGAACTAGGTTGACACAAACCTAAGGAAAATGGATAAGAAAAAGCAAGCATTACCCGGGCCAGGAGGTCGGGCAATAATAGTACCTAAACCAGTAGAAAGCTTTACTCAAGTAGAAAGGGAGTTTATCGTTCAAGAGTATTTGTCTACAGGGATAAGTAAGGGGAAGATTTGGAAGAGATATACTGGCAAAGAAGATCATGGACGTCTTCTTGATTGGATGAGGAAATTAGGTTATTCTAGTGTAATACAAAAGGCAGATAAACTAGAATTAGCAGCCCATACAATGAAACAAATAGAGGGATTAACCAACCAACAAGGGAGTAGAGAAACAAACCGACCAAATTCAGGATAGAGGCGAGGAAGTGGAAACAACCATACTAGCCCTTGAAAAAGAGCTTAAACTAGCTAAACGAGCCTTAGAAGAGGAAAAAGTACGTGTAATAGCCTATTCGACAATGATAGATATAGCAGAAAGAGAGTTTAATATACCTATCAGAAAAAAGTCAGGTACCAAACCATAGAAGTAATACGGAAGGCATTCCAGCCCATATCATTAGTCAAGCTATGTGCATGGTTTGGTATTAGTAGACAGGCTTATTATCAAGATAAAAGCAAAGAAGAGGTAGTAATACTACAAGAAGAAATAGTTATAAAACGAGTACAAGAGATTAGGCAAGATCATCCAAACATGGGAGGCAGAAAACTATATTTGAAGCTGCAACCATTTATGGAAGTAGATAGCATTCACTTGGGAAGAGATGGATTATTTGCATTGTTAGCAACACACCATCTCTTGATTAGAAAGCGTAAGAGGAAGATACAAACCACGCTATCACACCATCGGTTTAGGAAGTATGCAAATTTAATCAAAGATTTTAAGCCAACAGGGACTAATCAATTATGGGTAAGCGATATAACCTACTGGCAGAGAGATGATAAGAATTATTATATAACTTTCATAACGGATACATATTCACACAAGATAGTGGACTATCATGTTGGGGAAAGTTTAGCAACAATGGAAAGTGTCCAAGCATTACGGTTGGCAATCAGGTCCTTGCAGTCACTATCGTGCCAACCTTGCCTTATACATCATAGCGACAGGGGAATACAGTATTGCAGGAGTGAATATGTTAAATTGCTGGAAAAATATAAGATAAAAATTAGCATGACTACTAATGGAGATCCACTTGAAAATGCGGTAGCAGAAAGAGTAAATGGAATTATTAAAAATGAATACTTATATCATTATCAAGTAAATTGCCTAGAAGAAGCAAGGCAAGTTTTGGAAAAGGTTATTAATTTGTACAACAACCATAGACCACACATGAGTATTGGCAATTACACACCAGCTCAGTTGCACGATGCAGTTGTTAGCTTTGAAACTAAGAAACTATGGAAGAATTATTACCAAGAAAAATTAGCTCTTGTCAATTCACTACAGGACTAACTTCTTTATGTAAATTTATGGCAGGATTTATTTTTAACATGTAAACTTTTTTTAGGACGAGACACTCCTTCGGGGTTCCCGCCTTCGCGGGAATGACACTGCCGTCGTTAATATTAAAATTTTGATCGAGAATAAGTATATATCCCACCAGCCGTCAAACCCTATTCCTTTATCTGAACACATTTTCATGGGATTGGCTAGTATTTTTATTAGTTCGCTCTTGTTGACTAATATCATTGCAGCTAAATATTTTACCTTTTTAGGACTAACGTTATCTTGTGGTACCCTGGTTTATCCCATCAGCTTTATCATTACTGATATTGTCTCTGAAATATACGGCATCCAGCGAGCACGATTGTTGGTATGGATAGGCTTTCTGGTCAGCGTGTTAGCGACAGGCGTGGTATGGATCAGTCATCAGCTGCCTACAGCTGCTAACTCACCTGTAGATGCCACTTCTTTTGGTCAGGTATTTGGGTTAATGCCAGGGCTGGTACTTGGCTCTATGATAGCTTACCTCATTGGTCAACTGATTGATGTACATGTTTTTGAGTATATCAGGAAGCTGACAAATAATAAACATCTTTGGATGAGAAATACTTTTTCTACGTTAATTGGGCAGCTGTTGGATTCCGTTATTGTAGTAACCATTGCGTGGATTATATATCCTTTGGTAAGCGGAAATGTAACAGCTCAACCTATTAGCTGGCAGGTGTGGAAAGAAATTGTGGTAGGCCAATACCTCTTCAAAGTATTGCTGGCTGTGTTGGATACTCCCTTGGTGTATGCTAGTATTTATTGGGTGCAAAGATGGATGGGATTACAAGATAAATAAATTGATAGATGTTATTAGAGCAATTTAGGGACCAGAAAGTTACCGCATCTGAGCGGGTTTATGTGCTTTTATTGAGCCTATTCATCAGCCTACTCTTGTTAACTAATGTTATTACAAGCAAGTATATTCAACTAGGTCCCTTTACCTTCACTGCGGGTTCTTGGACCTATCCTTTTACCTTTTTATTGATAGATCTAATTACAGAAGTATATGGGAAACGTAGGGCGAAGCTAGCTATATGGCTAGGATTACTGTCTAGCATTTTGATGACAGGTATTATTTATGCAGCTAATAGTGTACCTACCTATACGCATTCTTTGGTTTCTCAAAGTGCTTTTGCAGTAGTTTTTGGCTTTACACCAGGTATTGTAGTAGGATCTATGGTTGCCTATGTAATAGCCCAGCAGATAGATGTTTATCTATTTGACTTACTACGACGTATCACAAAAGGTAAATATTTGTGGTTGCGGAATAACGTAGCTACCCTTATTGGGCAACTGTTTGATACGGCTATTTTTGCAGCCATTGCCTGGGTCCTTTACCCACTGGTTGATACCAAGCAAGTCATAGAACCTATTACCTGGGATACTTGGTATCAGATAACACGCAATGAATATATACTGAAGGTGGTCTTTAGTTTTATTAATATACCATTGGTATATATGGGTGTTTATTGGGTTAAACGTTATATCAAGGAGGCACGGAAGTAACTTCCGCGCCAAGTAGCTTTGAGCCTTTCTAGAACAGTCGCTCGGCTTTAGCCGAGTGACGACTAATAAAGCTAGACTTACCTTGAAACAGTTTGTTGAACAGGCTCAACTTCTCGTTTCAGTGTTATAGCTTTGGGCCTTCCAAGTAACTATATTTGCATTCCAGTGGTGCCAGGAACTTATTCCTGGCACTCAACCACCCAACTATGAAACGTGCTTATATATTCCCAGGGCAAGGTTCTCAATTTGTTGGTATGGGTCAAGACCTATATCACAGAGACCCGCACGCCAAATCACTATTTGAGCTAGCTAATCAAATGATAGGCTTCTCTATCACAGACAGCATGTTTGCAGGTAGGGAAGAAACATTACAACAAACCCATACAGCCCAACCTGCCATCTTTATCCATAGCACCATTTTAGCAACCACTACACCTGATTTTCAACCAGCTATGGTGGCTGGCCATTCTTTAGGAGAGCTTTCGGCGTTGGTAGCTAGCAAGGTCTTAAGCTTTGAAGACGGACTTCAACTAGTAATAGCCAGAGCGGCGGCTATGCAGCAAGCATGTGAACAAAATCCAGGTACTATGGCAGCCATTTTAGGATTGCCAGATGAAGTAGTAGCTACTACCTGTGCCACTATCCAAGAACTGGTGGGGCCTGCTAATTACAATTGCCCTGGTCAAGTTGTCATCTCTGGTACTACACGAGGAGTAGCTTTAGCTTGCGAAGCATTGCAAGCTGCAGGGGCGAAGAAAGTAGTCCCTTTAAAGGTGGGAGGCGGTTTTCATTCTCCGCTCATGCAACCCGCACAGGAGCAATTAGCAGCAGCCATTTCTCAGGTGACTTTCAATAAAGGAACTTGTCCTATTTATCAAAATGTAACTGGGTTACCAACTACCGATCCCACAAAAATCAAAGAACAGCTCCTACAGCAACTGACTTCCCCTATTTGCTGGACCCAAACCATCCAGCATATGGTGCAGAATGGCGCTACGAGTTTTATAGAATGTGGTCCTGGCAAGGTTTTACAAGGATTGGTAAGAAAGATAGATAGCCAAGTGTCAGTGGAGGGTATGGATTGAATCAAGTTAGGTGCTGGTACATATGTTTTAATTTTAGGGCCACAGCCTTATTACTTACCCAACGCCATTTCATTGTAAGGGACTACTATAGCCACAGGTATCGTCATTGCGAGGGCACGCAGTGGCCGTGGCAATCCAATGACGGAAGTGACTTAACCCTGTATGTCTCCTTCTTGTCCGTCACTGCGAGCCCCCAAGGGGCGTGGCAGTCCATATGATTGAGATGCTCTTACTAAATTTTCAAATTTTTCTCTCTAAGTCTTGCTTTTTTTAGAAAGATTGTGTAGTTCTAGCTCATATGTTAAACCCTATATACATATCGACCTATGAGAACAATACATATTACCTCATCTAAGCGAATTATAGCTTATGTCTTATTTATTAGCCAACTACTTACTATACTAAAACACTTTTAATTAGGTTATTAATTAGGATATTAACAAGAATTG
>CAZZEE010000110.1:0-4804 GCA_964652695.1 uncultured Cytophagales bacterium | reverse complement strand
AATATATTGTCTGTTCACAAATTAGTCGTTTTTTTCTGGCTTTCACAGCCCTGTGACTCCCCACAAAGATGAGCCCTAACGGAGTTGCTGCCAGATTTTACCATGGCTCGAACAGGGGCTGTGATGACACTTACGGTTGTTAATACTAAAAATTTGAACAAGAACAAGCTATGTACTTGCTCACCGAAACTGTTTATAACCCATACATTCTACAAAACTGCGGCCCCGAACCCACCATGATGTACGTAGAGCAAGTAGCCCACACTTATAAAATCCCCAATATTTCTTCCGTAATACCCGTACTAGAGAACCCTCCATCATGCATCAGGTTTTGCATGGTCACCATCCTGCTCAGGTCAGAGAACATCAATACAATATAATTGGCACAATCTTCCGCACTGGCATTACCGAGCGGAGACATATGCTGCGCATACGTATAGAACTTCTCAAACCCACGCACCCCATTACCGGCCGTAGTAGGCGTAGGAGACTGGGAAATGGTATTAACACGTACCTTTTTGCTTTTGGCAAATCGATACCCATAGCTTCGGGCAATAGATTCTAGCATAGCCTTCGCTTGGGCCATATCAGAATAATCAGGGAAAGTGCGTTGTGCAGCAATGTAAGAAAGGGCCACAATAGATCCCCACTCATTCATCGCATCCTTCTTTTCTGCTGTCTGCAAGATCTTATGAAAGGACAAAGCCGAGATATCCATAGCTTTTAAGAACCATTCATAATTCAGATCTCCGTAAGATCGTTGCTTTCTTACATTGGGGCTCATACCAATGGAGTGTAAAATAAAATCTACCTTACCGCCCAGAATATCTTGTGCTTGGTCAAATAGATTTTCCAAGTCTTCTACTATAGTAGCATCTGCAGAAATTACTTGTGCCTGGCATGTTTCTGCGAGTTGGTGTACAGTACCTAGCCGCAAAGCCACAGGTGTGTTCGTTAATACAAAAGTGCCGCCCTCTTCCTTGATCTTCAGGGCAGCTCGCCAAGCAAGTGAATGTTCATCTAAAGCGCCAAATATGATTCCTCTTTTTCCGTGTAATAAACGATGCGTCATAATAAATTTTTCAATAATTAATAATGATAATGAGCCCTTAAGCTACTATAAATTCTGTATATAATAAAATAGATAACGAGACTGTACCACATGAATATAGTTCATCTAATCGAATGGGTTGTCACCAAGCTTACTTTAACCAGCTGGTGATTCATCCTGTTAGACCACTGCACCATATGTTGACACTGTTGAGGATTTATCATGCACGCCTATCCTAAATTAACAATACTGGTTTGAGAAGCATAAAAACGATAAGACTCAAAAAATAAATTATAAATACTATTCACATGAAAAAAATGTTTACTTTTGAATGATTATATGCTATTTTATTTGTAAACAAATCTTATTAAACCATGGCTGCAGATATTAATAAACCTCAAAATGATAATAATAGTGGATTTGGGCTACCCAAGGGGGAATTCAAACCTATAGAGTCAACAGAAAACCGCAAGTGGCTTAGAACAACGCTTATTATTGCTGGAGTAGTACTCTTGGTAGGTACAGGCATTGTCTTTTGGTTATTCAAGCACCATGCAGGAAATAAAGACTTTATGTCCAGCACTTTACAAAGACACCAAGAAGAAGATGAGGAATTTAAAGAGGAAACACTAGCAGAAAATGAAACAAAAGCTGGTTCCGACGACGAGAGTCTATCGGAGCTCAAGGAATTGTCTGAAGATCTCTCAACCCACAAACGCCTCCACAAGCAACCTCATGAAGATCAGCAAGGACTTTCTATCATGGTTATCAATGCACCTACAGGCTTATATCACGTTATAATAGCCAGCTATATTGATATCGATTTGGCAAAAGACTATGCCAAAAAACTCAGCAAAAAAGGGGTTCATAGTCAAATCATCAATCCTACTCACGGTAAACACTTCGTACGACTATCCGTAGCCCAAGCAACAACGTGGAAAGAAGCGAAGCAAAAAGCAGATGAGCTGAAGTCAGCATATGGAGACCATATATGGGTAATGAAATATTAGCGTTTAATTCACGTAGCTATCCTTCAAGCTAGTTGCTATGGGGTTTGGTTAGCATGTAACCAGATTAAATCAAATAAAAAGCACTAAATTATGTCTATTACAGATTTTTTGATCAAAGGCGGATGGTTAATGGTACCCATGGTACTGTTGTCTATCCTAGCACTATATGCTATCATTGAGCGACTCATTACATTAAACAAGCGCACTAAGGTTTCTCAAAAATGGCTTAATAGCCTGTATAATCAGGTACTTACAGGGAAGACAGAAGAAGCAAAGTTACTGTGTGAGCAAAATCATACTGCAATAGCCCATGTCATACAAGCTGGGCTTGAAAACTTACCTTATGGACTATCCAACATGGAAAAATCCATGGAGCTGGCAGGCCAAAATGAGGTATACCAACTAGAGAGGAATTTATCTTTCCTAGCTGCCATAGCTGCTGTGGCACCCATGTTAGGATTTTTAGGAACAGTATTGGGTATGATAGAAGCATTCCGGTCTATGGCCCAAGCCACTACAGCTGTAACGCCACAGCTATTAGCAGGAGGTATCTATCAGGCCATGATTACAACGGCTGCTGGATTGGTTGTAGGTGTTTTAGCGGACACAGGCTATAGATATATACTTACCAAAGTAGATAAAACAGCGTATAAAATAGAGCAGGCTGGTGGTCAACTGATAGAGATTTTACAAGAGTCTCACAAAATGCAACAGGCTCCCAGCCGTAAATCGTAGACATCATGCGGCTGAAACGCAGATACAAGGCAAATACCCAGTTTAATATGGCCTCCATGACGGATATCATATTTTTGTTGCTTTTGTTTTTTATGCTAACGGTCTCGTTTGGTTCTGCTAGCCCTGCCGCTGAATCTACGAAGGGACTGACCATAGATTTACCAACCAGCCATAGTGCTGATATAGTCATTCCACAAATACAAGTAACGATTACTGCCCAACTTGACTATTATGTAGACAATGAACCTGTTCAACTGGAGAACCTAAAAAACGTATTGCAAGAAAAAATTAGCCAAACATCCCATTTAATACTTCTTCAAATAGATAGAACAGTACCCATTCAACACATGATACAGGTAGTCGATATAGCTAACTCATTGAATGTTCAGGTCTCTGTGGCCACTAAGCAAGAGGATTTACATCATGAATAATGCCCTACACAACAAAAGAAAACTAACCGATACCTTGGCCATGACCCTGTCATTGATTATCCATGGGTTGATCTTTTTAATTGCTTACTACCTACCTACTCAGCACCAAGCTGGAGGAACCTCACAGCCTTACAAAGTTGAGCTGGATTTACAGTCTTTTCACACTTCTCCACCTGCTCCTGTAGAACAAGTATCGCCTGCTCCATCCATGAAACCTGCCTCTAAAAAAGCTATTAGCCCCAAGAAAGTCGAGCAGCAACCACCATCTCAAGTAACAGAAAATCAGCCAAGTGCACCTACTGAAGAGCCAGTTATTGATACAAGGGGATTATATACAGGTACTGGTAATGACAAAAGAGCTGGAGCCTCCTTAGAAATGACTGGATGGATATGGGATGCCGTCCCACATCCTCAAGATGAAACAGATGAAATTGGCAAGCTTGTATTTGAGATTACTATTGATGATACAGGAGAAATCATAGGTATCAAAACCTTAGAGAAGACCGTTAGCCCCCTGGTAGAACAGTTATATAAAGAAGAAGTAGCCAAGTTGACTTTCAGTAAGACTAGTAAAGAACTAACGTATGCTGCCACCTCTACCGGCAAAATCACATTTATCCTTCAGTATAAGTGATTTAAAAACTAAGCCTAGCCAATTTAAGAAGGCTGATAGGTATTAGGTTACTTATATGGTATAAGCTATACTCACCTGAAAAATAAAGCCATAGTATGCATACCCTTGCTTAAAAAATAAATTGTTCCAAGTATACACCCTAGTCATATATACGCATGATTTATGAATATAAAATATTAAATATGAAGTGTAGTAGCTGCGTAGATAGCATAAGGGGTGAATTGCTCAAATTGCCTGAGATTAGTGAAGCCATTATACAACTCGCAGACCCACAAGCCATACTTACGATGCGAAAACAGGTTCCTCTGCCTCGTTTACAAACTGCTTTAAATAAAGCAGGAGATTATACCCTGATGCAAGAGGAAGAGAATAACCCTCCTTTAACTAATAGTAAAGTCAGCATAAAAACCTGGTTTACAACGTATAAGCCTATACTTATTATTGGCGCTTATCTTGTTACTATTAGTCTTACTATAGAGCTTAGCCAAGCCAAGTTTAGCCTAGAGCATTGGATGTCTCATTTTATGAGCGGATTCTTTTTAGTATTCTCTTTTTTCAAGTTTTTAGATTTAAAGGGATTTGCTGCTAGTTATTTTACCTATGATGTTATTGCTAAACATTGGTACAACTGGAGCTATGTATATGCTTTCATTGAACTTGCGTTAGGCATAGGGTATATACTAAAACCTTACTTGCTGGTCTTGAATAGCATTACGCTTGTAGTAACCTCTCTGAGTCTATGGGGCGTTTTACAAAGCGTGTTCAAGAAAAGAGAAATTCAGTGTGCTTGCCTAGGCACAATTTTTAATTTGCCGTTGAGTACGCTTACGATAGTTGAAGGTGTGTTGATGATTTTCATGAGTGGGTTAATGCTACTATTAAATTTTAGGGTTTGCTAACTAAAGTAGAGATACCACTAAATCTTTATAAATAAATAGGTATA
>CAZZEE010000109.1:0-4816 GCA_964652695.1 uncultured Cytophagales bacterium | reverse complement strand
AGTTGTTATAGTTGTTATAGTTGTTATAGTTGTTATAGTTGTTATAGTTGTTATAAGTGTACTTACTACGGGTATATAGTACTATTTTATGGATTTTATTCTATTGAGCTGGATTATCTTCTAAGGCACCATAGGGCCTACGCAATGATGAGCTCTTCGAGGTTATCGCTAGCGTACAAGCTGCCACTGCTCTGCGAGTCTCGCAGTGACGCACATTGCCCTGTGATTGCGAGGGAACGCAGGGACCGTGGCAACGGGATTCCAGCCGGAGTTTATCGCTGGCTCCGAACAGGGGCTGGGATGGCACTACAGTGGTTTAATAGGATGGCAACCCAATACCATCAACCTAATACTAGTTTAATAGTACCTTATTATTTAATGTAAATTCCATGATATTCAGCAAAGAAGTAAAAGTAGGTTTATTAGCAACCATTACATTAGTGATTATATACATAGGCTTTAACTACCTCAAAGGGAAAGATATATATGCTACTACCCATATATATTATACTATCTATAACAATGCTAGAGGGTTAACTACAGCCAATGAAGTAACACTTAATGGTTTACAAGTAGGTAGAATTCAGCAAGTAGAGATATTACCTGAGGAATCCTATCAAGTTCGGGTAACATTGGCTGTAGACAAGCATATCAAGCTCACCAACAATACCGTGGCCAGGCTGGAGAGCAGTAGCTTATTAGGGCGTAAGGCCATAGAACTAGTCATCAAAGAAGGAGAACTGCTCCAGAATCATGGAACGCTATTAAGCGAAATGGAACAAGATTTTACAACTAAACTTGTAGAAAGCACCTTGCCTGCGCTTGATGATGCCAGGACCCTTACCCTGCTTATTAATAAGTTTATGCAAAATCTGGTTGAAAACACAGGTCGTATTAATGCTATCTTTACTAATCTCGAAAAGACCTCTGAACAACTCCGACAAACCATAACTATCAATCAACAGGATCTCGCAACCATTAGCCATAACATAGCCGTAGTATCTAGCTCGCTTTCCGATGAAGAGGCAGGTATCAAGCCTATTTTAGCTAAGACCAACCAACTCCTCCAAGAAGCAGAAACTTTGCAGGTTCGCGAGGTAATCATAAAACTCAACAATATCTTAACTAAATTAGAAAACGGTCCGCTATATAAACATATCGATCAAACCATTACAGACCTAGATAAGCTGATCGTAGATCTAAAAACTCATCCCAGCAGATACCTGCATTTTTCTATCTTTGGGGCTAACTCTATCTTTAATAAGCACAAAAAAAAGACGAGTGAACTACCATCTACATCTAGTTCCTCTCAACTTGACCAACCTACCATCACTTCAACTAAGGCTAAAAAGAGGAAGAATCAATAAGCGTATTCTTAATTTAATATAGGTTTGTATGATTGTCGTTTAGCAGTAGTGGTGTACAGTATGACACTAAACTGGTATAAAACATGGTAGTTCGTTTCTCAATTGTTGAAGCTATACTCAATTAACAATACCCTAACATTAAAAATATATAGACGGATCTTTTTTTCTCTATCCAGTTTATGCTAACTTAGGACCATATTTTTTTTTGAATTAACAATAATACGATTTATGGAAACTGGAACAATTAAATTTTTTAATGAAGGGAAAGGATATGGTTTTATCACTGATTCAACGGGCCGAGATTATTTTGTACATATAACAGCCTTAGATGACGAGATAAAAGACTTAGAAATGAAAGAAGGACAAAAAGTAACTTTTGAAACAATTGATACATCTCGTGGTTCTAATGCTATCAATGTTAGCCTTACATAACCAACGAACTCTATTGATTGAGTGGCAGGAAATAATTCCTGCCACCACAATTGAGCAATAAAGCCTCGCTAAGCGAGGCTTTATTGATTTTATATAAATCTTATGTACTATAAGTAGCCTATGTTTGCTATGCACCACTTATATGTTTACAATTCCCTAACACGCCAAGAAGAACTTTTCAAACCGATCAATCCACCTTATGTGGGCATGTATGTATGCGGACCTACTGCATATGGACCTGCTCATTTAGGGCATGCTCGTAGCGCCATCAATTTTGATGTTATCAAACGATATTTAAAGCATTTGGGTTATCAGGTGCGCCACGTACGCAACATTACTGATGTTGGTCATCTAGAACAAGATGCTGACGATGGGGCAGACAAAATCATCAAACAGGCTCACCTTGAAAACATAGAACCTATGGAGGTAGTGCAACGGTACATGAATAGCTACCATAGAGATATGGCCGCATTGAATGTAGAAGCACCCGATATTGAACCTCAAGCTAGTGGGCATATACCCGAACAAATTGCTATTATCCAGCAAATCATCAACCAAAAGTTAGCTTATGTGGTAAATGGTTCTGTATACTTCAGCATCACGGCTTACCAGCAACGCTACCGCTATGGGGAGCTTTCTGGCAGAAAGATTGATGACTTGTTAAGTGGAACCAGGGTGCTAGCAGGTCAGACAGAAAAAAAGTTCCCCTTAGACTTTGCTTTATGGAAAAAAGCCTCCCCTACCCATATTATGCGTTGGGCTTCTCCTTGGGGAGAAGGATTTCCAGGCTGGCATATAGAGTGTACGGCCCTTGCCACCAAATACCTAGGAAGTAGGTTTGATATACACGGAGGAGGCATGGACTTATTGTTCCCCCATCACGAATGTGAGATAGCCCAATCTCTGGCAGCTCAAGATACAACACTAGCCAAGTATTGGCTACATAATAACTTAGTCATGCTCGATAACCAAAAGATGAGCAAGTCATTGGGTAATTTTATCACCTTACAGCAGCTCTTCCAAGGAACACATCCCCTATTAAGCAGAGCCTATCAGCCCATGATCTTGCGATTTTTTATTTTGCAAGCTCACTACAGAGGCACTATTAGCTTTTCTAATGAAGCTTTACAGGCTGCTGAAAAAGGATATCTGAAGCTTATCAATGGGCTCAAGACCATTCAAAACATGACCTATGTGCCCTCCCCTCCTATCAATAAGATAGATAAGACCAGCATTGCACAAATAGATAAACATATATCAGCTTGCTATGAAGCGATGAATGAGGATTTGAATACGGCTAAGTTGATTGCTGAGCTTTTTCAGCTGTTGAAGTTTATACATGCATTAGAGCATAGGCTGATGCCTTTTTACAAACTCGGCGAAAAAACGTTTGAAGTGTTAAAAGGTGCTTACATCTTATTTGTAGAAGACATACTGGGACTACAAGCATTTTACGAAGCAAGTCCTGAAGACTTTATATCAATCATTGTAAAAGTATATGAGCATGCCAAACAGCAAAAAAACTATGAACAAATAGATATGCTACGAGCCGAATTGAAACAACGGGGCATTATCTTACAAGATACACCCCATGGGGTAGTTTGGAATCATATTGGTATATCAAGAGCTAGTCATTGATCCCATCCTCAAATAGTCACATAAGCCCCACTTGGCTGGAGCCAATTGACTGGCAGAGGGGCCTATTCAGTAGAATTTCGGTATTGTTAAATTAGTAGATTTTTTGCATCATTACACCAATAAACCCTTGGACCTCAGCCTCCGCTGGGATGACAGCAGTGGTATTTTCAGCTATAACTCCATTAAGCTAACAATACTTAAAAAAACTGATACAAAGCAAGTTTCGCTGTTGTCGCATTGATATTGCATTTATTAGACCTATTGCGAAACAATTTTAGGGTGCAAAAAAGTGGTCATAGGAGACTGCAATAGGCATATTTTCGTACTTAGATTTACTTTCGCAGTGGGTTTATTGAAGAGATGGAAAGCCTTAGGATATATCAACCAGCAGCCAATACTAGGGGAGAAGAACTGTGCATTCGAATCAATACAACCCCTATGCTTTCTACCAGAATCTTAGAAATGAATAGGTCAGCCAATAGGCCATCCATGCTTCGATTGCTGGAGAAGGGCTCAGTCTACTAGCTTTACTGATAAGCACTGGATTGAATGCTAATAGAAGCATAGGTGGATAGGATAAGGATGAAGAAGAGCAAAAGAAAAAACAAGAACAGAAGAAAGAAAGGAAAATAAGGATTTAAGAACCTCCCCTAGAACATGCTATCTTTAGTGAAGAATGTCAATCCTAGAAGATCATGGGAAATGAAGAAATACAAACAGCCAATATATCCTCAGGTGGGACGCCTTTGCATGCTGCTGCTGCGAGTGGCAATCTACAAGCTAAAAGACCTCAAACTGCCCTAGTTCTCTTCGCCAAAGGCACGCTGCGTGGTGCCAGGACTGCCACGCCCCTCTCGGGGCTCGCAGTGACGAACTCCTGGCACCATTGAGTGTAGGGAGTGAGCTCCCTACACCACTACGTCATTTTTCAAAGGCGGATCTTTAGGTTAACTTTTCCTGCAAGGTTTTGGGGAAATGTCCAAATTTCCTTGCAAGCTTTTTGCCTTTTTTTTAATAGCTTTTGCCCTAAAATATGCTTTTTAATGCTTCTCTAAAAGAAGGGTTAGGGTTGTTAAGGATTAACTAGGTAAAGGAGCAACCATAGATGCACAAGACAAGGATGGCAGTACTCCGCTTCATATGGCTGCATGGTATGGACATCAAGAAGTGGCTGAATTACTTATAGAGAAAGGAGCAGAGATAGATGCAAAAGACAACGATGGAAAAACTCCGCTTGATTGGGCAAAAGAGAAGAACAAGAAGGGAAGCGATCAAGCAATCATATACTATTTGACAAAAATTAGCGGGTAAAAGAGAAGAAAATAGGAGAGTGTTGATACATAGATAGACACTCAATAAATATAGCCAAGTAGTGGATT
>CAZZEE010000108.1:0-4822 GCA_964652695.1 uncultured Cytophagales bacterium | reverse complement strand
CCCTTATCTACATGTAGCTTTTTAGACAGGCTCTGAGATGAGGTACAAAAGGCAAAGTTTTACCCATTGAAATAAAGTCTACCTAAACGCTTGCTTCTTTTTCAACCAACCATTAGACCCGCTGCGAAAGTAAATCTAGCCCAGAAAATATGCCTATTACAGCCTCCTATGGCCACTTTTTTCTACCTTAAAATCGTTTCGCAGAAGGTCTATTTAAAAAGTATTGTCTCCTGCATGGGGGAACAAGCCCTTGGCTCATATATTGTATATGGGGGCGAACATAATTTTGAACTTCAAGGAACAAAGGTTTTAAGTTGGAAAAACTTAGACTTAATAATGTAGGAGCAATTCTTTTAGCTTCTCTAACTCCCTCTCTGACCTCACCTCTACAAACTTAATAGTAGGATATTGCTGTTGAAGATGTAAGATAGATTGCTCTACGCGGTGGTGAAAGGTCCACATGTAACGAAGCAGTTTGAAATTGATTGTTTCTTTACACCCAGGGGAACGGTCATCAATAGCTGGATTTTTAGTAAATATTCTTTTGAGTATGCGCCAATAGCATATATGTCGTGGATAATTCAAATAGATAACTAAATCAGCTCTTGCATACCGCATGGCTAAAGAGCGTATACAATTCCCATCTATCATCCAAGATCCGCCTGCTACAAGTGATTGTTGTATATCTAAAAACTCATTGTAATCCCGCTCCACCCAATGGGCCGTATAAAAATACTTATCCTACTGGTATACCGGTATACCAGTAGCTTGGTGTAAAGCATAAGCCAAAGTAGATTTCCCGCTCCCAGGACGACCCAAAGCCATGACGCTAGCTGGAAATTTACCCACTATTGTTACTGATTAATTCCTTCTGGCTCTCGGCTCGTTTCTCCTTCCCCTGATATAGCTGTGCGCATACTCGTATCTGCTTTGACGTTTTGCATACGATAATAGTCCATTACGCCCAAATGACCGTTTCTCAATGCAGTAGCAATAGCTTTAGGTATCTCTGCTTCAGCCAGAATAACTTGTGCCCTAGCCTCTTGTGACTTAGCTCGCATCTCCTGCTCCACCGCCACAGCCATTGCTCTACGTTCTTCTGCCCTTGCTTCTGCAACCCTTAGATCAGCATTTGCCTGGTCTATCTGCAGCTTAGCTCCAATATTCTCCCCTACATCTACATCCGCAATGTCGATCGATAAGATCTCGAAGGCTGTTCCTGCATCTAATCCTCTTTCTAATACCAATTGAGAAATCTGGTCTGGGTTGGCTAATACTTGTTTGTGGGTTGTTGCGGAACCTATGGAGGTAACGATCCCCTCTCCTACCCGAGCTAATATGGTATCCTCGCCAGCTCCTCCTACCAATTGCTGGATGTTGGCCCGAACCGTTACCCTGGCTTTGGTGATCAGCTGAATACCATCAGCAGCTACGGCAGCCACAGAAGGAGTATTAATGACTTTGGGATTTACAGAGATTTGCACTGCTTGAAATACGTCTCTTCCTGCTAAATCTATAGCAGTAGCCTGTTTAAAAGTAAGCTGGATATTGGCTTTATCAGCTGAGATCAATGCCCTAATCACAGAAGGCACATTGCCGCCTGCTAAGTAATGGGTTTCGATTTCTGGTATAGTGACCTCCAGCCCGGCTTTAGTAGCTGTAATCATTGATTCTACAATAACACGGGGTGGAACTCTACGAATACGCATGAATACCAACTCAAATAAATTAACCCGCACTCCCGAAAACAAGGCAGTGATCCATAGGCTGAAAGGTACGAAATAAAGAAATACAAAAACGGCTGCCAGGATAGCAATCCAAAGTCCAAAATTCAAGTAAAAGGTCATAATAGGGGGATTTTGTTGGTGTGGAGGTGAATATACGCAAAAGCACTAAAAAAATCTCAATAAATACGTTTATCTTCGTCGGAAGTAGTTGCCACCGTTAGGGTGATTTCAGGACTACCACAGCGGCTATGTGCTACCACGGCCCTCACCATTGCCAGGGAGTGCCACAGCCTCTAGTCGTGATTGCGAGGGAGTGCATAGCGACGGCTGCAATCGCAGTGAAGGAAGCGACCGTTACCCTTGTCACTGCGCGTCATTGCGAGCCACAAGTGGCGTGGCAATCGAAGATCCGTGGCCAGAGGGGGCCCATCAGTGCGCAGGCTTGGAGGGTTGTATGATAATCACAGCAACGCACCGGGACGACTCCTGCAACATTATTCGCCACTCGGCTATGCCGAGCGACTGTTTTAAGTACAATCTAGACGTTGTCCATGCATTTATTAAATAAATCCTTTCATTGGCTGCTCAAGCAACGTCTAAATAGGCTACAAGCAGCTATCAACAATCCGATAGAGACGCAACATGCCTTATTAAAAGAGCTTATCCAAAAAGGGAAGTACACATCGTATGGTAAGCAGTTCGGTTATGATACCATTGCTACCCCACAAGACTTTCAAAGGCAAGTTCCTATCTGTACTTACGAGCAATTATACCCACATATTGCCCAAGCCTTACAAGGTACACCACAGGTACTTTGGCCTACACCTATCAAATGGTTCGCTAAGTCATCCGGAACAACCAATGATCGTAGCAAATATATCCCTGTCTCCTCCGAAGCTTTACAAGAAGGTCACTACAAAGCTGGTAAAGACATGTTATCTATTTACCTAGCTAACAATCCCGAAAGTCAATTATCAGAAGGGAAAAGCCTTGCCATGGCAGGTAGCCTATATAGCAATAGTTTCTCACCAGGATCTAATACCAAATATGGGGATGTGTCAGCCGTCATCCTGCAGAATTTACCTTTTTGGGCAAAATGGATCAGCGCCCCCAACTTGGATATTACCTTGCTAGAAAATTGGGAAGAGAAACTAGAAAAGCTAGCACAGGCTACTGTCAAAGAGAATATTACAGCCATTACAGGTATCCCTACTTGGGTATTGTTGTTGCTCAATAGGGTGCTCGCTATCAGGCAAGCTACCTGCATTGCTGAAGTATGGCCCATGTTAGAGCTTTTTATTCATGGTGGTGTTTCCTTTACCCCTTATAAAGAGTTGTTTGATCAGATAGTACCTTCCAACATGCATTACATGGAGGTGTACAATGCTTCCGAAGGCTTCTTTGCTGTACAAGACCAACTTCGTCATCCTGGACTCCTCTTACTTATAGACCATGGCATTTATTATGAATTTATCCCTATAGAAGACGTCGATAAGCCTTCTAAGCGGGCCTTTGACCTTTCAGAGGTAGAAGTCAACAAAGTATATGCCTTGATTATTACTACCAACTCGGGCTTATGGCGCTACCAGATTGGAGATACCATCCAATTTACTTCCTTATCTCCCTATCGCATACAGGTAGTAGGAAGGACCAAGCACTTTATCAATACCTTTGGAGAAGAACTCGTTATCCATCATGCAGAAGCAGCTATCTCCCATGCTTGCATGCGTACAGGAGCCACTATCAGCGACTATACTGCAGGGCCTTCCTACCTATCCAATGGACGGCAAGGCAACCATGAATGGATCATTGAATTTGTACAACCTCCTGTTAACCTTCCTGAGTTTGTAGAGATACTTGACCACCAATTACAAGCTATTAACTCTGATTATGAAGCAAAAAGATACAAGGATATGCTGCTTACCAAGCCTATTATTAGGTCTGTTCCGCAAGGCTTTTTTTATGCTTGGATGAAAAAACAGGATAAGTTAGGAGAACAACACAAGGTGCCTCGTTTGTTCAATTCTAGAAAGTACCTAGATAGCATTCATCAGTTATTGGAAGAGACCACTTAACCCGTCATTGCTAGGAACTGCCACAGCCTTCGTGGTCATTGCGAGGGAGCGCATAGCGACCGCGGCAAGCTATATTTCTTTTTAAACCTTGTTTCATGGATCGCCACGGCCCTCTGCCACGGCTCTTCGAGCCTGGCAGTGACGGGGCCTCGCGATGACGCCTTAAAAACCTAACCCCATATGTTAAACTTTACAAGAAAACATATCCCCAAGCAGTCGCTCAGCTGCGCCGAGTGACAGATAGTGTTGTGAACCTGCGAAGCAGGTGTGGTAATTCTACAACCAGCTATATAAATGAACAATACTAAAGAACCTAAAAGATAAATTAAAGCTCATGTTAACACCTTTACAAGAAAACATATCTTTATCTCCCCTGCACACCTTCCATATACAAGCAACTGCTCGCTATTATAGCTTGATTCAGGACGCCAAGGTGCTACCTAGCTTATTAGATAGACCTGCTTTAAAGTCCTTACCACGGGTAGTGATAGGGAATGGAAGTAATATATTGTTTGTCAAAGACTTTGAAGGCTGGGTCATCCATATGGGTATAGGGGGCATAGCGCAAATACAACAAGACCACCAGCATGTGCTCTTACGGGTGGGAGCTGGCGTACAATGGCACCAGTTAGTTGTCTATTGCGTAGAAAGAAATTATGCAGGCATTGAAAACTTATCATGGATACCGGGTACCGTTGGGGCTGCTCCTGTGCAAAACATTGGCGCTTATGGGGGGGAGTTGAGCGAAGTATTTGAAGAGCTAGAAGCACTAGAAATACGTACAGGAAAGATTAAAAAGTTTAAAAAGACAGATTGTAAATTCGGCTATCGCGAAAGCATATTTAAAAACGAACTAAAAGGAGAATTCATCATTCTAAGCGTTACCTTACGTCTAGACAAAGAGCCAACTTTCCGTATCAGCTATGGCGCCATTGAAGAGACTTTAGCGGCCATGCAAGTAAAGCAGGTATCCATCAAAGCCATCAGTGAGGCCATTACACATATCCGTCAGCAAAAACT
>CAZZEE010000107.1:0-4846 GCA_964652695.1 uncultured Cytophagales bacterium | reverse complement strand
TGTGTGTGTGGGTGTTCTTATAGGTTGCTTGGAGTATACAACATGTATCTTTAGCTTTTTTGAGGCATATTATATGTTTGAACGGATACGTCTATTTTCGCCTATAATACAACGTAGCGCTATTTACCTCTTGTAGAACGTGTTGGCCAACAGTGTTTAATTCCTCCAAAGTAACGCTTGCTAAACTGCCTACATACGTATTGACCAAGTTAGTGTCCCCCAATAACGTAGCAAAGGCCAATTCTTCTGCTCGGTATGCTATGTCTACATGTTCATAGGCAAGTGCTGCCTCTAGGTGGTTTTTTGATTTCTCTAGCTCTGCTGCAGTAAAACCTTGAGCTCGTATGTCTTGTATGATCGTTTCTAAAGACTTTTCTGCCGTTTCTAGCAAGACACCTTCATGGACCCTTCCCGCAATGACTAAAAGACCTGGATCAATGGTTTCTGTGGTATAGGTGCCCACTTTACTGAAATAGGATGCTTCTTCTATGAGTCCTTGGTATAACCTGGATGACTTGCCAATACCTAAGGCTGTACATAATAACTCTACCGCATAAAATGCTGGATCTAATCTCCCTGGCGCATGATACGCTTGGTAGAGCGCATCTAAAGGAACAGATCTTGTAACTGTTGATTGGTGAGGAGCTTGTTGCTTAGGCTCTGGAGGAAAATTTTTGGGGCTAACTTTCCCTGACACAATGGGACCAAACCATTTTTGGCTTAGTTTTTTGACTTGATCTACTTCAACCCCCCCGGCTACTACTAAGACCGCATTATTAGGCACATAAAACTTTTGAAAGAATGCTTTAACCTCTTCCATGGTCATTTGCTCAATATGGTTTATCTCTTTACCAATAACAGGAAACTGATAGGGATGACTTGTATAAGCTAGCTGTGTTAAGTGAAGCCAGGCGTCCCCGTAAGGCTGATTGAGATATACTTCTTTAAACTCTTCTATCACTACCTTTTTTTGTACCTCCAAAGATTTTTTGTTAAAGGCCAACCCCAGCATACGATCCGACTCTAACCAAAAGGCAGTTTCTATATTAGCTGCTGGCAAAGTGCAATGATAACTCGTTACATCATGACTGGTATAAGCATTGTTGCTTCCTCCTACCTGCTGCAGTGCCCCATCATAGGAAGAGATGTGTTCTGAGCCACCAAACATCAGGTGCTCAAAAAGATGGGCAAATCCTGTTTTATGCGGATCATCGTCGCGAGCCCCCACGTTGTACATGATGTTCAGCACGGCTACTAAACTAGTAGGGTCTTCATGTACAATTACTTGTAACCCATTTTCCAGGGTAAATTTTTCAAATTTGATCATTGAAGTGCGTACGCTATGCTTGCTGAGAGTAGTACAAATATATTCACATTTTTGGCTTCCCTATGCAACTTACGCACCTCATTTATACATGTATTTTCATGTAATGATCAGATATTTTGGTATTACAATAGAGTTACATAAGCTATGTAAAACACGAACTCAAACATCTATCACAAAATATATTATCTGTAAAAACTACCTTGTACAGAGGAATGTTAAATGTCAATTGTCTAATCAGAAATAGTTTTTAAGACACATTTTTGTAGTGCGCTTTTATCACAAAATCTATGGAAAATCGCTTAATTTTTGTTATACTATAAGTAGATCAAAAACCATTCAACCCCTATCATTATATTGGCATGCTCATCAAATTCTCCCTTTTCAAAAACCAGCATTTGCGTCAATCTTTACCTTTGTTGGTTGCTTTAGCTATAAGTTTGAATATCAATTCTTGCACGTGCAAGGATAAAGGTCAGTCTAGTAGTTCATCAGACAATGAAGACCCGAAAAATGAAGTAACCAATCCCATTACTTTAGCTCTTACAAGCGGCAATGGTTCTCAGCTTATAGGCGACACCCCTTTAGTCTTAATCATTAAGAATACAGGCAAACAGCCAATAATACCTAAAAATCTGAAATTAAAAATACTCCGTGGAGGTACTTTAAAACCATGTGTAGAACATGAGGTACTCTTATCCAAGCAGATGCTTGTAGGTGGACAAATAACAGAAACAATATCCATTATCCCAGGAATGAGTAAGCAAATTACTTTTACCTGCCAAATTATACATCAAGTAGGGGGGCAAGAAAAATTGGTAGGTGAGCCCTTAATAGTAGAATGGAAAAGCAATGAACCCCTATTGAAGTGCGATATAGCCTATGATAAAAATACAGGAGATATGCTGTGTACAATCATCAAGGAGAGCACAGAGCCCATAAAAGGCATAGTATTACATTGTAAGGGTAAGACTTCAGGCGTTAAGTTCAATGGGCAGTTGCTTCATGAAGAACAACTAATAGTCATCGGAGACTTGCAAGCAGGAGCTAACTCAATCAACAAAAAGATAGGGAATTTTGACCTTGGAAATAATCAATATGCAGAATTTGATTGCTGGCTTTCTTATACAGGAGGATCTAGTGAATGTGCTAAGAAATCCGTTGTGTTTACAGCTGCAGACGTTTGTCTAGAAATTAGTGAGTCATACTACGATCTAGAAAAAAATAGTATCATTTACGACATCCAAAATAGAGGCCAAGACATAGCCCAGGATATAAAACTTCATTACAGGAATATAAGCCGAGACGACGTTGGAAGTACTGTATTGGTAGGTAATGGAAAAGAAGGTACCATTAATCTGGGAAATATAAGTGGAGGGAGCTCGATGGGTGGCGAATTAGCGGTAGAGATGAAGTCAGCTAATAAATTTAAAATGGCATTAGAAGTAATATATAAAGATATAGTGCTACATAGTTTATGCATAGAAGTGGTATTACCCAAGCTAAAACTGGTACCCACTACTTCAGACTTCTTAGTTGGAATAAACCAAAACATCCAATTTAAAATAGAAGAAGAAAATAATATTCCTATAGACCTTAGTAACCTAAGCATACTAGTAAAGCCAGATAATGAGAATATAAAAATAATTCATCAAGGCAATGAAATCAAAAAAGTATTATTGGGTGCTAGTTTGGGTTGCATAGGTAACCCTGTACACCTTACTATAGAACCAGGAAAAGCCACCAAAACATCTATTGGCATTCAACTTGTATATTGTGGCAACGTTGTAGCAGAGAAATCTTTTACTTGGCAAGATGATGTTAGCCAAGCTACTAAGGAAATGTTTGAAGCCGTTAATAAGGGAGATGTAACAAAAATCAATGAATTGTTAAGCGAAAGGGAAGTCCAATTAAATGCAACAGACGAGGAAGGTGAGGGACTTTTATGGAAAGCCACTTTAAACGGTAATAAAGAAGCAGTGTTAGCTTTATTAAACGCTCCAGATATCGATATAAATACTAGAAATAATGATAGCAAGAGTAACTTATATGGCTATAACCTATTACAATGGTACGTACAACAAAGCGACATAGCTATGGTTGCTGAGTTACTGAATAAAGGTGCTAAAATAAATGACGAAATGGATGATCAGATGGGATACAGCCCTTTACACTTGGCAATTTCTAATAGAGATTTAAAGATGCTCGATTTGCTTCTACAAGTTCCATCCATCCAACCAAATACGCCAGATAAGTCTGGAACTTCTCCCCTACACTTAGCTATTTGTACAGGAAATCAGGAAGCCATTGATAGATTATTAGCAAAAGGAGCTGATGTAAATGCAGTAGATAATTTTGGTAGAACCCCTTTACACATGCTAGTTACTTATAAAGGAAATCAAGAAACCATTGACAAGCTACTGAAGAAGGGAGCTGATGTAAGTGCAGTAGATAATTTTGGTAGAACTCCCTTAGCTATAGCTATTCAAAAAGGAGATACAGCAACTATTAAGCAACTCATATCAACTTCTACCAAACCAAGTATGAAAGGTGAAGTTAATTTAAGCGTTAGCTGTCTGCATGATATTGTAGAGCAAGGACATTCAGCATTCATTGAACAGCTCATATCCTCAGTGGGCGTAAACATTCAAGATGGTTGTGGTAACACATTTCTACATTACGCTGTCAAGCAAGGTGATGAGACAATTGCTAGGTTGCTCATTGAGAAAGGAGCTGATTTAGACCTACAAAATAAACAACAAGAGAGTTCGAAAGATTGGTTTGGTTTGTATTGCCCTTGTAAATAGAATTCTTGCGTAATATACAGATATAACAAAGTCAAAATGATTGGATAGTGTGTTGTATTCCTATGAACCCTATTCCTCCCTTATTGTTGAACTGTTGCAAATTTTTCACTATGTAGTTGATACTTAAGCAATGTATTAAGCTACAAGTAAAAGAGAAAATTTTATTTTTTGCTCTAATCAACTCACTCTTCAATGGGATATGAATGGATTGTCATATACTTTTTGTATCTGTTCACCCCTATATCGAGTGCAGAGAAACAATGACTTTGTAGTCAGTTTAGCCTTCGGCGACATACTTTTTGTCACCACACAAAAAGTACGCAAAAAAGTCTCCGCTACTGAAAAAATGGCTAAAATGAACTTCTTATGCGCATATTAAAGCGATTGCCACGGCCCTTGGGGCCTCGCAATGACGTTTTGGTGTAGCAGGAATAATTCCTGCTACCGCTTTGTTTAGGCCAAACTAAAGCTGCAAGGCGACCCCACTGTCCTAGTTCTCTTCCCCCAAAGGTACGCTACTCATTTTTTAACGCCATTTTTTCAAAAGCGGGTCTTTTGCTCCGTAACACTTTTACACACAGGCGTGAATGGGTACTACTTTTTGCCAAGGGCCCTACTTTTTGGCAACCACCCAAAAAGTAGGCAAAAAGGTCTCCGCTCTGATCAAAGAACTAAAATTTCGTCCCTATCCTATTGAACCCAACCAGCACAAACT
>CAZZEE010000106.1:1308-4848 GCA_964652695.1 uncultured Cytophagales bacterium | reverse complement strand
ATCTCTCGGGCTCTTGCTAACATCTTCGTATCATAGCCTTGTTCTTCCAAGATATCTATGGCAATCGCCTGGGTAGACCTACCTGGGACAATCTTATAGGTATAATTGAGCTTACGGCTTGCACCTTGACGGGTGATGTATACTTTATAATTCGCAAACCCTTTACCAACTGCTCTTTCTTCTAGCAACATCACTGTGGGATAATGGGTAGCCACCATCGTAAAACTATTGGTATAATCAGCTAGGGACTCTAGAATACTATATTCTGCCGCTGCTCCCTCGATGGGATTGGTACCACTAAAGGGTTCATCAAAGATGGTAAAGCTAAACTCATCAGGTTTCAGATTTTTGAGAATCTGGATATGTTTTTGAGCACGATCTACTTCCGCCATAAACAGAGACTTACCTGCTGCTATATCATCCGCAATGTCAACATAAGTGTTGATCCTATTAAAGGGAGTAAGCACAATCTTGCCAGCAGGTCCGATGCCCATCACATGGGCAAGCAACAATGTATGGGTTAAGCCTGTCAAGAAAGTAGATTTACCCCCTGCATTAGGACCAGTGAGAATAATGTTTCTGGTTCCACCTGGTGCTGCATCCATCTCTAAGTTATTACCCACCGCTTGCTTGGAATCTAAAAATGGATTCCACATGTCTTCTATTTTGATATAGGGCTTTGACTTTTGTTGACGATCTAAAAACTGCGCAAATACATAGGCATGTTCACTATTATAATTAGTTTCCTCTTGCATGAGGGTAGCAAAAGACAGATAGGAATCCAATAATCCTATCTCATACATGGCATCTGCAAATGCATCTTTATGTTCTACAAATAGTTTATGGCCTGCTAGCAGTTTGCCCGCATTGTTGAAGAAGTAAGACCAATCCTTTAAGGGCAAAGTTTGTAGATAACCAATAAGTCTACCTAATTCTGTATTTTCTTTGGACTGAGCTAATAGTGCCCTCACCCCTGTGAGGTGCTTTCCATATCTTTCTTCCAGTTCTGGTATAGCGGCTATTGTTTTACTCACTTGGCGTGCCGTTAGCACAAAAGTCTGCGCATCTGCCATACGGAGAGCTAGATTACGAAGTACAGAAGAATACTCTAAATAGTTCTTTATACCTCCATACCAACGCCAAGTGTTAAATCCTGTCACAACAGTGGGCCATATAAGTTTCGAAGCTTCTATCTTGTTGGCAGATTTGTTCAAAGTGTGATAATAATTATAATAAGGGAAAAAAGTTGGATGAGCCTCTGTGCGAAGATAAGCTTTCAGCCCTTGATCAGCGTCCCACGTAAATATCTCCAACCCCCCCATCAGTATCAGAGGCCATAAAAATTCGATTTGGATACCACCAAAGTCTCTGAAAAAACGCTTTTTAAACTCTAACCACCCTGTTGATTTATTGGAAGCATTATTTCCTTTCGCATAAAATTTATCTTCCATATAGTTGACATAATCCTTACTATACAAAGGATCTCTTGTAGTCCATAAGGAAAGCATGCTCTGTTCTGCATCTTGGTAGGTTTTTAGTTGATTCTTTAATGTCTCTATTTGACTGGGATTATTTAACAAAAGCTTGAGTATCTGCTGGCGTTCCTGTAGGACTGCTATATCGCTCGTAGGTGTTACCAGAAGGGTTGCTAGCACAGCTTCCCCCAGTATGGTAGTAGTATGGTTAATACGCGATATAAGGTTATAGCCAGGACTCGTAGTAGTTCCATAAAAGAGTTTGAGGTCACCCCAGGAATACTCATTCAATATAGGCTCCATCGCTTGTTGAGCAGCAGATAGCTGATCACTTTTAGCCAAGATATTATTAAAAATCACTTTGCGGATAGTAGCTACATCTAACTGAGCAGGTCTAATCTCATGAGCAGGGGTATCTTTTTTTGCCTCGGCTGCTATAGCTTCTTTTTGTTCCTCGGCTTGGGTAGCAAACGATCGTAGATATACATCGGCTACTGCGGTAGCTAATTTGTATTCTTTATCAGGCGTAGGCTCTGTAGCAAATACTGTTGACTCGTAACTCACCAGTACAATCCATAGAGTTAGCAAGAAAAACTTTCTGAATGTTTTTATAGAGGGATTCAAGCGACTTAAATAATTCATGATTGTTTGGTTCTAAATATTCAATAGACTCTTCTTCTTGCGTAACTGCCAGATACGTTTCTAGCATAGAAACATATGATGTGAATTTAGCTTGTTTGAGGGATATGCACAAGCTGCTTAGTCTCAAAAAATGGATCATCGAAGAATTGATTCAGATGATAAATATGATGAGGTTGCTTGATCTGAATGGGCTCATGGCCCTTGAGGTATAAAATCCCATTAGGAAGCTCATTAAATGAGGTAGAAGCAACCTTATCTTGGACCCATTGGTAAAAAACATCTAGTTGCTTGACAGCCCTGCCTAGTATAAAATCATAAGAGCTTGTTAAATGCTCAGCCCTAATCACTTGGGTAGTCACATTCTCTAAGTGAAGCATTTGTGCAATGGCTTGCACCGCATGCAGCTTCTTGGCTATAGAATCTACCAAATGAAAGGATACATCTGGAAATAGAATAGCTAAAGGGATACCTGGAAATCCTCCTCCTGTACCCACATCCAAGATCTTGGTACCTGGCTTAAAATGGATAACCTTAGCAATGCCCAGTGCATGCAATACATGTCGCAGGTATAGATTAGGCAAGTCTTGGCGAGAAATAAGGTTTAAGCGTGCATTCCAGTCTTGATAAATAGTTCCCAAGCAATTAAACTGAGCTCGCTGCTCAGCAGACAAATTGGCAAAATAGGTATCTATAACTTCTGCGCTTGGCTGATATATGATAGGTATATGTTCATTCATAGTAAACGTTAACGGATGATGAAATATACAGAATAGGTTAACGGCATTGTGTCATTCCCACCCCCAACCCTTAATCGGAGTCGAGCAGATAACAAGCGTGAACCCCGCAAGGGCTCATCGTTGCATGGACCTGTGGGGTATAGAAGATAATTCAGTTTGGCTGCAGCTCTTTAATGCCCTTTCATAATCATTCCTTGCATCTGTGCCACATAGTTAAACGCATATCATCAGTAATTACCAACACTATCCTTCTAAAATACTAAATTGGGTCCTTCAATAAGTCCTAGTGTAACTGGATTGTCCGCCACTCTACAAACCCTTGCGCGGATGAGCCCTTGCCAGGTTCCCACCTATTTAAACCTATTGCTAAACGAGTGCTGTGGGCGGGGATGACATGACGAGATGGTCATCGACGGGACGTTGGTAAACTCTATTCATAAGCCAGTTCAATAGCCTCAATCATTTCATCTACCTCTGGGGCTCCATTGTATCTATAACCATTGATGAAGAAAGTAGGCGTTCCATTTACCCCACTTATAACACCTCCCTGAAAGTCACTCCGAATCTTAGGTTGATAAGGCCTTATTGCAAACACATCTTTTAACTCTCCTACTGGAAGGCCTAGTTTTCTTGCCAATTCTATTAATAATTCCTTACTAAGGTTACTATTGTTCTGATAAATCAAA
>CAZZEE010000106.1:0-1298 GCA_964652695.1 uncultured Cytophagales bacterium | reverse complement strand
AGTTACTCTCTTCCCCATGATTGGAGATGCAAACCCAGAATTTATCAAATTGAGCTGCAAACTCAGCTATTTCAGCTGCTATCTCCGCATGGGGATGTGCTTCACGTAAGGGAAAGTTACGATACACGAATCGCAACCGGTCACCAAAATAGGCTTGTACTTGTTGAACCACTGGATGAGCTAAAGCGCAATAGGAACATTCAAAATCTCCATATTTGACTAACGTATACGGAGCATCGAAATTACCACGAATATGATCAGCCGTGGTAACTGGAATCTTCAAATTTGGCATATCATTTATTGTTTAATGAGGATTAGGCTTTTAAAGTGCTTCTAGGGCCTCCAGGATACCATCAGCCCCTGGATTTTCACCCATGGGTGATAGGTAGCTCCAGGCAATAGTGCCGTTGTGGTCAATGACAAACAAGGCACGTTCACAAACCCCTTCTTTTTCACGATATACCCCATATTGTTTAGCAACTGCTCCCTTGGGTTCAAAGTCTGCCAATAATGGGAAATGTAAATTACTATGCTTGGCAAAGGCGGTATGGCACCACACCCCATCCACAGAAAGACCTATGAGCTTAGCCCCAAATTTTTTGAACTCAGGTAGAATCTCATTATATAGGACAAGTTCATCGCCACAAACTGGACTCCAGTCAGCCGGATAAAATACAAGGATAACGGGCTTACCAATCAGCTCATGCAAAGATAACGTTTGGTCGGGCGTAACATGAAGCGTAAAATCAGGTGCTTGCATGCCAGCATTTAAAATCTGAGCCATAGTAACTGATTATAAAAGTTAGAAAATCAAGATAAGTGGCGCTAGGAAAAAATTCCTGACACCACTCATACACTCGCTCGGCTATTGCCGAGTGAGGACTATTTGTACACTATCACTACACTGAACTACTAAAATCCATCCTGACTATTCACTTAGCGCAGCTAAGTTACATCCGTCACTCGGCAGGAGCCGAGCGACTGCCCTGTAGTCTATTATCTTCTATAACCCACAGGTCCATGCAACGATGAGCCCTGATTGGATTGCCACGCCCCCTATCGGGGCTCGCAATGACGACTCTTGGAACCATACTTGTCACTCATACACTCGCTCGGCTCCTGCCGAGTGAGGACTATTTGTACACTATCACTACACTGAGCTACTAAAATCTATCCTGACTATTCACTTAGCGCAGCTAAGTTATATCCGTCACTCGGCAATAGCCGAGCGACTGCCCTGTAGTCTATTATATTCTATACCCTACAGGCGCCCATACAACGATGAGGCCCTGATTTTT
>CAZZEE010000105.1:0-4851 GCA_964652695.1 uncultured Cytophagales bacterium | reverse complement strand
GCGTGTGTATCCTTTATCATTTAACCATCAATCTATCTTTAGGTAACCACTCTCGTTTTATTACGTAATGAGTAGCTATTCTTCGGAAAGTGTTCTAGGTGTATGTCTTGATCATTATCTTTTTAGTACTGTCGTATATTTATATCGTAACTGACTGTATTTTTAGAAGCTTTTGTGTATTGGTTGATAAAATTAATTAGCATTGAAAACACCCGTCTCCATCATTCAAACACATCTAACGCTTATAATAGCGTATACCTTATTGCTACTAGCAGGACTCTACCCTTTATTGATGTGGGATAAGGTACAAATCTTCCTGACCATCAACCAACATCATCATCCTTTGATGGATCAATTCTTTTTTTATTGGACACACCTAGGTAGTGGGATCACCTATGTATTGATGCTTGCTGTATTGTTCTTCCTCAAAACTTCTCCTCGTAAGATTTTAATAGGGCTTACTAGTTTTGGGGTTATGTCAGTTATTATTCAGTTTTTAAAAAGAATAGTTTTTCCGCACCATCTCAGGCCTATCAAAGTCATTGAATTTGCTCAGGAAGCCGTGCAGCTACACATAGTGGATAACGTAGATGTATTAACACACTTTAGTTTCCCATCTGGGCATGCAGGTACTATCTTTACAGCCGTCTGTTTCTTGAGTTTGATTAGTACGCGTAAGCATAGTTGGTATAGTGTAGGCTTGTTGTTCATCGCCACCTTAGTGGCTTATTCTAGAATATACTTGTGCCAGCATTTTTATACAGATGTATATGCAGGGGCTTGGATTGGCGGGTGGACAACATTGATTGTCTATATTGTCTTGATTGATTTTCCCATGCCCAGTTGGGTCACTTCAAGACTTTCTTTTAAGCTTTGAAACAGATTTCTCAGATTCTAGCTAGTACCTGGTGGCATCCTATCTTGTTGATAGTTATAGCTGTTATTGCCTTTTTCCCCTGGCTGGGAAGTGTGCATTTGTTTGATTGGGACGAGATCAACTTTGCTGAAGCAGCCCGTGAGATGTTAGTCACCGGTGACTACGGTCGTGTACAAATCAATTTCGAACCATTTTACGAAAAACCTCCTTTATTCTTTTGGCTGCAGGTGTTGAGTATGAAAATATGGGGTATCAATGAATTTGCCGCTCGCTTTCCCAATGCCTTATTTGGTGTCTTCACGCCCTTGACTTTGTATTTCATTGGTAAGCGCGAACTCCATAGTCGGTTTGGACTGCTGTGGGCCTTGATGCATCTTAGTGCTTTATTGCCCCATTTCTATTTTAAAACAGGGATCATCGATCCTGTGTTTAATTATTTCATTTTTTTAGGAGTCTATAGCATAATCCGTTTGCTTGATAAACCATTTGCTCATGTTACTGCTTGGGCTTGGATGGGAGGCCTATTCAGCGGGTTAGCTATGTTAACGAAAGGTCCTGTAGGTGCCTTGATCCCGGCTTTAGTAGGGCTAGTCTATTGGGTTAAAAATAGACTGAAGCCTATCATCAGCTGGTATGCACTCTTCCTATTTGTCTTAGCCGTTATAATAACCCCCTTAGCTTGGTTAGGCTACGAAACCTATTATCATGGCACTGATTTTATCAAAAACTTTCTCCTTTATCAAATAGAACTTTTCAACCATCCTGTAGCAGGACATGGCCAGCCTTTTTATTATCACTTTTTGGTCGTCTTTTTAGGATGCTTTCCTGCTTCTATATTGGCAACAAGTAGTTTGTTTACATCTGCTCGCATGGGTGAAAGTAGGATGTTGCCCATGATGAAAATACTTTTTTGGGTGGTCATGATACTTTTCAGCTTATCCACTACAAAAATTGTACATTATTCCTCCATGGCTTATTTCCCTATTAGCTTCCTAGCTGCTCATTATCTATATCAGATAGATCAGCGAATCATCGTAGCTTCGAGGGCTATGCAGGTGGCTTTATGGGTAATAGGTTGTTTGATAGCTGTTGTTTTCACAGCTTTACCAGTGGTGGCTTTGCACAAAAGCTGGCTGCATCCTTTTATAACCAATAGTTTTACATTAGCTAGTCTTGACATGCCTGTTCCTTGGGGCATTAAAGACTGTATGGTTGGGTTAAGTTATTTACTATTTAACCTGATAGCTTTTTACTTTTTTAATAAGCATGCTGTTCTTCCTTTTGTAAGTGGTTGTGTGGTGGCAACGACCTGTTGTTTAACCTTAGGTACTATTCAAATTATTCCTAAAATTGAAATGCATACCCAGCGGCCAGCTATCGATTTTTATAAAAGTCTGGCAGGCAAGCATGCATACGTTACAACAGTTGGCTTTAAAAGTTATGCTCCTCTTTTTTATTTTCAGCAGCCTCCAGCTACCCATGCCAGAACCGCCGAGCTACCATGGCTCATGGCAGGGCAACTAGACCACCCAGCTTATTTTGTCGTAAGGATTGATGATATTTCCAAATTATCGAAATACCCAGCTACCAAGCTATTATACATAAAAGGTGGTTTTGCTTTTTTTAAAAGGGGTGTCCTATAAATGCATAGGTAATAGTTGATATCATCAAGAAGTTACTGAATGAAAATAACCTGGCTGTTTAATTGTCGCTAGGATTTAATCTGAATTTTACTAACTTACTTCAAGAAACCAAAAAGTCTATAGGGCTATTCTTAATAAAAAGAAGTATAAGAGTGCTTGCACGCCTTATAGCCCATAAGGCTATTCAGAGAAATGTGTAAAGTAGCATTAAGACTTCCTCAAGAAAGGCAAAAAACCATTGCTGAATGTATACAAGACTTACCTAGCTATAACTTCTATGAATTGTAAAATTAAAGTTCAGGAACTTAGTAAAGTTTATAGTTCCCAAAAAGTTGCTTTAGACAATATTAGCGCTCAGATATTGCCTGGTACCCTTGTGGGTTTAATAGGGACTAATGGTGCAGGAAAGTCAACTTTAATACATATCATAGCAGGTGTGCTACGTCCTACTAAAGGGATAGTAAAATTACAGATTAAAGATCCATCAAGTCTAGCCTGGGTCAGTCAAGTAACCATGTTAGATTGGTATCTTAATGTTTTTAATAATGTAAGGTTAGGAGCACGTTTAGCAGGTTTCTCATTTAAAAGAAGTTATCAATTGGCCTATCAGGCTATGGAGCTTTTAAAGATTACTGAAATACAAGATAGCCAGGTAGAGGTAATTTCTGGTGGTCAACAACGTAGAGTTCAGATTGCACGAGCTATATCGCAACAGGCAGAGATTTTACTATTAGATGAGCCTACCATAGGCCTTGATTATAAAGCATGTACTTATTTTATGGATTACATCAAGGCGCTTACTAACCAAGGAAAAACTATTATAATTGCATCACATGATTTAATGCTGCTAGAAAAGTATATAGACCAGGTGTGGTTCTTAAAGAATGGCTTACTTGAGGTTAACCAAACTTTACAGCAGTTTTTATCAGTAAGTAAGCAGCAAAGTACAAGAGAATTCATTGTCCACTACCAAGGTGACTTAGAAGAAGATTTTTTAATGACCTTACAAAATGAGGGAATACATATACTGTGCACAAATCCTTTAGAAGTAAAACTTGCCAGTAACATGGATACTAATGAGTTGATAGCTATGTTGTTAACCAAAGTTAAAATACAGGCTATCCGACCCAAGGCCAAGAGTTTAGCACAAGTATATGAGGATAAAAGCTAGCATGCTAGGCATATGTAGCCGTTAAAATGAAACCTAGTGCCAGAAATAAGTATACTCGTTTTATACATGGAAAATTTTTATGAAGTACATATTAAGAGGCAATAAGGGACTTTCATGGAAACAAATACTTTCCCTTCGTCACTATACTACCATAGTTGAATACGAATTTCTGGCGTTTTGGCGAACAAAAACGCAAGCACTCACTGATGTTTTATGGTTTCCTATCTTAAATCCGCTCTTATTTGGTGCAGGTATTGGTAGCTTTGCTCCTAAAAGCAGTACTATCTTTGGTACAACCAACTACTTAGCATTTATTTTCCCAGGCATAGTAGGATTAGGGTTTTTTAGAACTTTTTATCATGTTATTTATAGGCTTACTATGGATGGGCGCTATGGTTTGCAAGGTTTAAAAATAAGTGGTGGGGTAGGTGTGCAAGCTTATGTTTTAGGCAATATTACTCTTCCCTCCATTATTGCTATGTTACAAGCGCTTGTAACTATGGGTGTGTTCATCTTGCTCTCCTCCCCCATTGAAAGTATGAGCAATGTTTTGTTAATGTTGGGAGTGGGTATGGTAAGTGCTTGGTTTTGGAGCGTTTTAGCCATCTTAATCAGCTTTTCTTTTAAAAATTATACGCAAAGGGATATGTTTATTAGCCTGGCTATGTTACCGCTTACCTTATCGAGTCCTGCCTTTTATCCACTAGAAAATGCACCTAAATATTTGCAGGTAGTGAGCCTTTGTAACCCTTTAACCTATAATATTGTAGCTTTACGGGAGGCTTTTTTATATGGCAAGGTTAGTAGTGCCTTTTTTCTTACTGTTTTGCTAACTCTCTTATTCATTATAGGGTCTACTGCGCTTATTTCAAAAAAGGAGTTTGTAGGCGCTAATACATAGAGATTCTTGATAACTCTTCAGCTAAATAGGATACATAAAAAATACCTATATCCTGTAAAAGAGTATTAAAGTAGCTAGGTGCATAAACTAGGCTATATAGATTTTAAAAATTTATTAGTAACATAAAAGATAAAGCCTTCAAGTATTTTGCAGGCATGAGAACCTCTTTGGGCTGGTAGGCATAATATATATATGGGTAGGTTATTTTAATCAAATAATTCCCCGGGGCTCTGTCCCGGGGTGTGCGGTGGAGATCATA
>CAZZEE010000104.1:0-4909 GCA_964652695.1 uncultured Cytophagales bacterium | reverse complement strand
GCTTATTATAGCCTCTTATGGCCACTTTTTTCTACCTTAAAATCTTTTCGCAGAAGGTCTATTGAACCGACCATCACAAACTAAATTGCCACGCCCCTCTGCCACGGCTGCTTTGCAGCCTCGCAGTGACAGGGGCTCGCAATGACATGCTATGCCTACCCACTGTGCTGGTTCGGTTCGCCTGGTACCCGGCGAATTTTTTAACGTTCTTTAATCAAGGCGGTTTGTAAAAGGATATTTTTTGCAAGGTTTTTGTTAAAAAATGACATTTGCTTGCAATTTATTTGCACCTTTTTAAGCTTTTCTCGAGAAAAAATATATGTTTTTAGTGCTATTTTTGGCGATTTTAAGAGTTCTTAAAGGATTAACTAATTACTTCAGCAAAATAGGAGCAGCCTTCCATTCCATTGTCTCATGATCAAAGATGAATATTTTAGGGTCAGGTGAATTTTCATCATAGCTTACATCAGCTACCTGATAGTCAATGCCCAAATTATAATACCAATCACCAAAACTAGGCTCGTAGGGCATGTAGTTTGTATAATGGATGGTAAAGTACTTTTGCTGAATAAAAGTAGGTATAGCCTGTATGAGTTGCTCGAAGTTTACAACAGGAGTTTTGTCAAATGCTAAAACTTGAATGATGCACAGTTTTCCTTGCTTGGTAGCAAGATAAGGAACTACATTATTAAATGTATTACTACCTTGTCTAATAGAAAAAGTTAAAGTTTTAGCTGGTATACCTGTCTTCTCACTAAAAGAATCATCTGCTTCAAAAAAAAGTGTGCCCCCAAAACTAACCATTTGTTTAATCTTATGATCTTCTAGGTTATAAAGAGGCAGAACCAGCTCTTGAAATTGTCCATCTCTATAAATTCCTAAACAAACAGAATTATACTTAGGGTTATTCATTGTTAAATCCATTTGAGATAGATTAGTTCCTATGGGACTTCTGTTAACTTCCCAAATAATATCCCCTGCCATTAGCTTTCCATCAGCTGGCGAACCATGTAAAGTCCTAGTAACTTGTATAGCATTGCCTACTGCTTCAGGAAACAGCTTGTTATATTTCTGTAGTTGATCTATTGGGAATTTTCTATACTTGGTTGCTTCATTAAGCGAATAAGTCTCTGTAAATACACCTATATGCTGTCTAATAGGGGTTTTTGATTTTTCTATAAAATCGATTGCATATCTGAGATAACCAGGGTGAAGAGCTATACCAAAGGTCTCACTACCTCCGTAGTTAAGGGCTACTGCTTCACCTCGCTGATTAATAACTGGAGAACCACTAGAACCTCCTCTGGTATTTAGGCTAACTCGAATAGAATGCTGAGGCATGGAACCTACTATTTCGTATAAGCTTGTTATAGTACCTGTATGTATAGAGAAGCTTTTACCTTCATTGTTACCAATTATAAAAACAGGCTGATCAATAACAGGGTCCTTGGTACTAAATTTGATTTCTGTGGCATCCGCAGGTATAGATGCAGGATCTATTTGCAAAAATGCATAATCTAACCAGGGGTCATAGTAGAGAACCTTGGCGTCAGTACGGCTTCCGTCATGAAAAAACAGATGGTAAGTACCTACTATTGCTCCTCCTACAATGTGTGCATTGGTAAGTATATGGCCCTTAGCTTTGTTAATAATAAAGCCTGTTCCACTCCATGAATCCGCAAAAGGCTCATACGCTTTTAAGGAAGCTTGCCCGTGAATAGTGACAACGGCTTTTTTAGATTTTTCAATGATTTTGGCTTCGAATTGCTCTTTGGCTAATACCATTGGACTACTTATTCCTACTAGTATTAATGTACTTAATAGAAACTTTTTTATTGTTATCTTCATCATACATTCATGTTTGAGGTTAGGATTTCTTCTTCAACAAAAGTCCAAGAGCTATCTTAGACAAATAACAAATATAGAAAGATGCTACTTAGAAGCAAGTAACTCAACTTACACTTCATAAAATTTTAGATATATTTTGAATGATAGGTTGAAATAGACCAGCGCCTTTTATTCTTAAACTACAAATTGATACCCCAACTATATGACATTTAATCAACAAGAAATACTCCATGATTATCGCCTAGCATGCGAGAGCAGAGAAGCGAGTCTACTAGCCCGTAAAGAAGTTTTCATGGGCAAGGCCAAGTTCGGCATCTTTGGAGATGGAAAAGAGGTAGCTCAGCTAGCTATGGCCAAGGCATTTCAAAAAGGCGACTTCCGTTCTGGCTACTATCGAGATCAAACCTTCATGATGGCTATAGGCGAACTCACGATCCAACAATATTTTGCACAGCTATATGCCCATACCTCCGTACAGGATGAGCCCGCTTCTGGTGGTAGGATGATGAATGGTCATTTTGGTATACGCTCATTAGATGAGCATGGTAACTGGAAGCAACTAACAGCAATCAACAATAGTGCTACTGACTTATCCCCTACAGCTGCACAGATGCCCCGTCTTGTTGGCCTAGCCTATGCTTCCAAATTGTACAAAAACAACCCCCAGCTAGCCACCTACACAGATTTTTCTAACCAAGGGAATGAGATAGCTTTTGGTACCATTGGCAATGCTTCTACTTCAGAAGGGATGTTCTTCGAAGCCATCAATGCAGCAGGTGTATTGCAGATACCTATGCTCGTGTCTGTATGGGATGATGATTATGGGATTTCCGTACCGCAGGAATATCACACGACCAAACAGAGCATCTCCCAAGCTTTAGCAGGATTTCAACGTACAACCGAGGAACCTGGCCTAGAGATATATGTTGTCAACGGATGGGACTATCCGACCCTATGTGATACCTACCAACGAGCAGCTGATCTATGCCGCAACCAGCATATTCCTATCTTGATCCATGTACAAGAGATCACCCAGCCACAAGGTCACTCTACTTCTGGTTCTCATGAGCGGTACAAAAGCTCAGAGCGACTCGCTTGGGAAGCAGCATACGATTGCAACAAGCAAATGCGCCAATGGCTCTTAGCCAATAACTTCGCTACCCCTGCACAACTAGATCGTATCGAAAAAGAAGCCCAAGAAACCGTCAAGGCACAAAAGGAAGCAGCTTGGCAAGCTTTCATGCAGGATGTTCAAAAAGAACATCAAGAGGCTGTCCGACTATTACGGGAACTAGTGACTATGAATGTGGCTAGCCAGGGAATTACCCCTCTCCTAGACGAATTAACCCAGCGCGTGCATCCTACTCGGTTACATGCCACCAAGGCAGTGAGACAAGCGCTGTATCATTTGAGAGAAACCCCCTATATGGTCAAAAGTGCGCTGGTCAACTGGCTGCAAAAGAACCAACAGGAAAATGAACGCCGTTTCAATACGCATCTCTATAGCACAGGGCCAGAAGCGGCCCTCAACATTCCAGTGATTAAGCCCACCATAGAGGCAAACAATCCTTGGGTAGATGGCAGAGAAGTAGTATTAGCTTGCTTTGATGCAGCTTTGGCTAGAGAACCACGCTTGTTCTTCCTGGGAGAAGATATAGGTAAGATAGGCGATGTGAACCAGGGGTTAGCTGGTATGCAACAGAAATATGGGGGGTTGCGGGTTACGGATACGGGCATTCGGGAATGTACGATCTTAGGGCAAGGAATAGGCGCTGCCATGCGGGGCCTTCGACCCATCATAGAAATTCAATACCTCGACTATCTGCTGTATGCGCTCCAGATCCTGAGCGACGACCTAGCTACTTTACGATATAGGTCCTGTAATGGGCAAAAGGCACCGTTGATCATCCGTACCCGCGGGCATCGACTAGAAGGTATTTGGCATTCAGGGTCTTACATAGCAGGAATCATCCATAACATACGGGGTATCTATGTGGCGGTCCCCAGAAATATGACCCAAGCAGCAGGGTTTTACAATACCCTCCTACAAACGGATGATCCAGCTTTGGTAATAGAGTGCCTCAATGGTTATCGCCTCAAAGAGCAACTAGCCACTAATATCGGCACTTTTACTGTTCCTTTGGGGGTGCCAGAGGTGTTGAGAACAGGTAAAGAGGTTACTATAGTCACTTATGGAGCCATGTGCCGCATTGTCATGGAAGCAACAGCTCGGCTAGACAAGTTAGGGATTGACTGTGAAGTAATAGATGTACAGACGCTTCTACCTTTTGATATGCAACATAGCATTGTCCGTTCTCTGCAAAAGACCAACCGCCTGGTGTTGGCAGATGAAGATGTGCCTGGGGGTACTACGGCTTATATGTTGCAACAGGTCCTGGAAGAACAAGAAGGTTTTAAGTATTTGGATATAGCGCCCCTCACCATTACCAGCCAAGCGCACCGGCCGGCCTATGGGGATGATGGGAATTATTTCTCTAAGCCCAGTGTAGAAACAGTGGTAGATAAAATATATGCGATGATGACTACGTGTGCTCCTGCAATTTATCCTTCTTTGTGGTAATGACACATAAGTCCGTCATTGCGAGGCCCAAAGGACCGTGACGTGCCTTCTAAACTCGCTCGACTACAGCTGAGTAAGAGGGTTATTATAACCGATCACGCTTATATGTTTCATTAGACTTCTTTCAAAACTGTATGATGTTAGATATTAATAGTCGATAGCCTTCTTTTCTCAGGCTTATAACCGCTTCGCTCTGCTGTCATACCCGCGAATGCGGGTATCCAGTGCGTGTTAGGCTGGGCGTTAGTGAAGTTTTGAAAGAAGTCTATTTAGCAATGGCCTGAATAACGATACAGGTTTTAAAGTAGGTAAATGTGTTATACCAAGCTTTGTCTTCGACGACCTACTTTTTGTCAGCTACATAAAAAGCAGGCAAAAAAGTCTCCGCTGCTGGAAAAATGCCTAAAATAAACTCCCTATACACCTATTGAAGCGAACTCGAACAAACTAAAGCTGCAAAAGCCACCACACTGTCCTCGT
>CAZZEE010000103.1:0-4944 GCA_964652695.1 uncultured Cytophagales bacterium | reverse complement strand
ATATAGTTAAAACTTGGTTTTGGAATGAGTCTAATACGGTAGTGGTCTTGCTTTTCTGGTTTGCAAGTAAGCCTCCATCTCAGTTCGACTAAATGCATTGAACGTATGCCCCTTGGTGAGTCCACCTTTCCTACCCACCTCAACTCCATACAGTATATTAGCAAATTCCCTTTGACTATGGGCATCTGGATTAATACTCAATTTGACGCCTTTTTGTAAGGCATAAGGTACCCAGCGCCAATCCATATCTAGCCGCCAGGGGTTGGCATTCATCTCCATCACCACCCCATGTGCTGCACAGGCATCAATTACTGCCTGGTGATCGATAAGATAGCCCTTTCTTTTTAATAGCAAGCGACCGGTAGGGTGCCCCAAGATCGTAGTAAAAGGATTACTAATAGCCTTGATTAACCGCTCCGTAGCTTCTGATTGGCTCATATTCAATCCACTATGAATAGAGGAAATGATGAAATCAAACTGTGCCAGCATCTCATCTGGGTAGTCTAAGTTACCATCTGGCAAGATATCTGATTCAATACCTTTGAAGATTTTAAAAGGAGCTAATTGCTGATTGAGTTGATCGATATGCTGGTGTTGTTCATGAACAGTATGCGGTCGCAATCCACCTGCATAAGCAGCAGTCTGGCTATGATCCGTGATGCCTATATAGCTGTAGCCCAAATTTTGACAGGAAGTAACCATATCTTCTAGGCTATTCCTGCCATCGCTATAAGTAGTGTGCACATGGAGTACCCCTTGCAGATCAGCAAGTTCTACTAACGGAGGTGCTCCAGCTGCTATCCAGGTCTGTTCTACCAATCCTTCTCGTAATTCAGGGGGTATAGAAGGTAGATTAGCGGCTTGGTAGATATCAGCTTCGCTGGTAACACCATTGGCTTGCGTAACAACTTCTCCCAAAACTTGCCCACTAGGCAATGCTAAAACAAGGTGCTGAGGCGAACCTGTCTGCATGACCAGCTGTTGGTAAAAGTCATCCGGCTTACAAAAGAGAACTTGGATAGCTAATGGGTTGTCTACCCAATGTCCACGCCATGCAAAAGGGCCTGAAATAGATTTTTCTTGCCGAATGAGCGGGTAACTACTCAGCCAGTTCATGATGGGTAATACCTCTGTACTAGCCACCAGCCATTGAATATTGCTGATAACCTCTACCTTCCTACGCATCTCTCCTACCAAAGTCATCATGAAGGAAGGAAATTCTTTTTTGCAAGCAGCCTCTAAGAGGGTGGCACACTGCAGGGCTGTTGCATAATGGACCAGCTGCTGGTATTGTGCTTGTTCTGATAAATTGTTTAAAATGGTTTCTTGCGTTTTTTTACCAAAACCAGGCAACTTTTCCACTTGCCCGCTTTGGCAAGCTTCCTTCAGCTCTGCTAGGTTCTGGATACCCAACTCCTTCCATAAAGCCCTCACCTTCTTAGGCCCTAAGCCTGGTACATCCAGCATATCCCATACACCTGCTGGCGTCTCTGCTTGAAGTTCTTGCAACCGTGGTAGTGTTTTTGTGGTGCTAAGCTCCTCTATCAACGCAATAAGCCCTTGGCTAATACCTGGAAGATGAGATAATTCTTCTGGGTTGAGGCTCATCACCTCTTGGTTAAGTTTTTCCAAAAAAAGCGCAGCATTAAGATAGTGTTTGATTTGAAAAGGATTCGCATCATGGAGGGTCAGCAGGGTAGCTGTGGTGCGCAATAGTTCTATGATCTTTGTGTTGTCCAATGCTTCGTTATTAAATTTTTTCTTGCTTGGCACGGAAGTAACTTCCGTGCCAATTTGGGGTCGTCATTGCGACTGCCACGGATCTGTGGTCCTCGCAGTGACGGGGCCAATTGTTGACACACCCTAGGAATAAATTAATTAAGCCCTTTCTCATCCACATTAACAAAACCTTGTGGCATGGAGAGGCTATAGGAACTCAAATCCTGCGTAGCCTGCAATCCATAACCTGTCAACAGTTCATTCTTGGTTTCTATGCGTACAAATTTATCCGTATAGATTTGTTTATCCTTGAGGTTCCAATAGGCCTCTTCTGTGTTCAGCTGGGTTTCTTCACCATCTTGATATCCTTTTACCTCCACGTCTCCTTTCAACTCCCATTGCTCCTGATCTGCATATTGATAAACTGTATTGGCCCGCAGTGTAGCAACTATTTTTTTATGCTCATCATAGCATTCCACATAGATGCCAGCAGGATAGACTATATCGCCATTTTCATATTGCAGCCGCTTTTCGGTGTTCATCTTGACTACCACTTTCCCCTCACTACTGTACAAAACTTCCAGTTCTGTGCTCTCTATCAATGGAGGCGCTGCCTCTTGGTTATCAATAGCTAAGCTGGTGGTATAGGTAAGCAGCCCATAAACCAATAGACCTATCAATCGTTTGTTACTTTGCATATCAATAAATTTTGCCAGAAGTGCCATCAAATACTGCTTGAGTTACTTATTTTTGAAGTTAATCTTTTATCAAAGATAAGAACCTAACATGTTAGAACCAATTAAGTTAATCCAGCAAGAAGTCGAACAGTCACAGCCACGTACTACAGAAGATTTAGAAGCTTTTCGCTTGAAGTTCATTAGTAAGAAAGGGGTAATAGGGCAACTATTTAACGAGTTGAGCCAGCTAGGGCCTGCTGAGAAACGCAACGTGGGCCAGGCACTGAATAAACTCAAACAACAGGCGCAAGAAAAATATGATTTCTGTGCGACTCAACTACAAGCTGCCCCACAGCAAGCTGCTAGTAACCACGAAGATTATACCCTTCCTCCTCCTAGTGATACCCTAGGTTCTCAACATCCTATTAGCTTATTGAAAAACAAAATCATTGAGATCTTTGAGAAAATAGGATTTAACATGGTAGAAGGGCCTGAGATAGAGGACGAATGGCACAACTTTGGTGCCCTCAACTTTGCGCCTAATCACCCAGCGAGAGATATGCTGGATACGTTCTTCATCTCCCAATCGCCTGATATACTCTTGCGAACCCATACTTCTTCGGTACAGATACGGGTAGCTGAAAGCCAAAAGCCTCCTCTACGAGCGCTGTCCATAGGACGAGTATATAGAAACGAGACCATATCCGCTCGTTCGCACTGCATGTTTCATCAGGTAGAGGGGTTTTACGTCAATAAAGGGGTGAGCTTTGCTGAATTGAAGCAGACACTATCGTATTTCATGAGTAGCCTCTTTGGAGAACAGGTGCAAGTTCGTCTCAGACCCTCCTATTTCCCTTTCACCGAACCTAGTACGGAAATAGATATCACCTGCAGGGTATGTGGTGGGACAGGTTGTAACATATGTAAACACACAGGATGGCTAGAAATTGGAGGGGGGGGTATGATTGACCCAGCGGTATTGAAGAACTGCCATATTGATCCAACTATTTACACAGGCTATGCATTTGGTATGGGCTTAGAACGGATTGCCATGCTATTACACCAGATTAATGACCTACGGTTATTTACTGAAAATGATATCCGTTTTTTAAGACAATTCAAGGCTTATGTCTAACTTTGAGTTCTTTCACTAAATACAAATTCGATGGATCGCCACGGCTCTACGAGCCTCGCGATGACGCCCGAAAACCCGTCACTGCGAAGGAACGAAGTGACCGTGGCAGTCCATAATACGAATTGCAAGTTTAAAAGTTGCATACAACCATAAAATGACGATTCAAGTATTATATAGAATTAGTGATGATAGAAAAGTTGAATCACATGATACAAAAAGGCTAATAAACATAAAACACCATATGAAAACTAATTTTACATTTTCCATGATCAAGCCTGAAATTGTAGCGGCCAATCAAATAGGAGAGGTTATTACCCAAATTGAAGAAAATAACTTTCGTATCCAAGCACTCAGGCTTGTCAAATTAAGCTTAGAAGACGCCCAAAAGTTCTATGAAATCCATAAGGATCGACCTTTTTATCAGGAGCTTTGCACTTATATGGCTTCAGGGCCTGTCGTGGCCATGGTCTTAGAAAAAGAAGACGCTATAGCTGCATTTAGAAAGCTGATTGGCGCTACTAACCCGGCTGCTGCAGAACCAGGAACGATCCGAAAAATATTTGGTCAATCCATCGAAGCGAATGCTATCCATGGCTCTGATTCTAATGAGAATGCAGTGGTAGAAGCGAAGTTTTTCTTTCCTGAACTATTGGGATCTGCGAAAAGCTAGCATAAACAGAAAGCATAAGGCTCATCCCATTTGTTAGTAACAATATGAGGGTAAGGCTTTGTAAGATATATTACAGCAGCTTATGCAGTAGGTTCTTGATATGGTAGTTCCTCCCTTTGCTGAAGTGCTAAGAGATAGCCTTAATAAGAAACAAGTTATCTAAGTAGGGGAGTTGGCTAGTGTAGTTTTTATGATTGCACTAACGTCTAGTCCTTTTAACAGCTATCATATCTGGTTATTATTTATTTCCAGTTTATACTATCCGCTACGGTTTCCATACATTATCCCATTTTCAGGCTATCATGCCAGATATAGTAAAGAAAGCACAAGGTAAGCCGGCTTCTTATATCTGGTTGGTACTGCATGTCTACTCTTATTGGCTTTTTTCGTTGGTAGGCACTAAAAAAGAATTCTTAAATTTATTGTAGCAGGGCACTTATCTTATTTTGCTATAGTCAGCTGGATACACTAGAAGCCATTAGCCTTGCTCAAAAAATTAGCTTGATGCATTGAGACTTACCTGCTATAAACAGATTGTAGGTATGGTTATACCATGCTAGCCGCATTTTTATTTTAAGCTTACTACCTTGGAAATATGGCGTTTATTTAGTTATTTATAGATAGAAGGGGGAAGTTAATCCACATTTTGCTTCTCTTAGTTATTATATAAATTATAACCTACGATAAATAGACCCGCTGCGAAAGTAAATATGGCACAGAAAATATGCCTATTATAGCCACTT
>CAZZEE010000102.1:0-4970 GCA_964652695.1 uncultured Cytophagales bacterium | reverse complement strand
TTTTTGTTAAAAAATGACATTTGCTTGCAATTTATTTGCATCTTTTTAAGCTTTTTTTGAGAAAAAACATGCGTTTTTACTACTAATTTTTTCGATTTCAAGAGTTCTTAAGGATCAACTAAATACATACAAAGGTAGGTACTGTTATGGCTATTTCAAACTACCAAGTCAGGATTTGCTGCTTCCTCCTATCGTCCCATATACACCATTAAAATAGCTAGATCAGCCGGCGACACCCCACTAATTTTAGAAGCTTGCCCTAGGGTAGCAGGTTGAATCTTTTTCAGTTTTTCTCTTCCCTCTGCAGAAAGTGCTTTAACCTTCGTATAATCGAAGGTTATGGGAATAGTAGCATGCTCTAGTCTTTTAAATTTATCTACCAGTTCTTGTTCTTTTTGAATATACACTTCATATTTAGCCAGGATCTCTGCTTGTTCCATGATTACTGGCTGGTAGGCTTTTAGTGCATCATTTAGCCCGTCGTTTAGTTGCGATAATAACGCTAAATCTACCTCAGGACGTTTCAATAATAGATAGGCAGTTTGTCTTTCCTTAAGAGTTGGCAAAGACAATTCTTCTAGCATCGTATTAACATGCTCAGGTTGTATTTTATAAGCTTTTAGTAGGTCTAAGACTTCATCAATGTGAGCTTGTTTGCGACGCACTTGTATCATCCGGTCTTCGCTAGCGAGTCCTAGTTGGTAACCTCGCTCTGTTAGACGTAAGTCTGCATTATCTTGCCGTAGTAAGAGTCTAAACTCTGCCCTAGAAGTAAACATTCTATAAGGTTCGTCACTTACTTTGGTAATAAGATCATCTATCAAGACACCTATATAGGCTTCGGACCTAGATAATATGAAGCTATCTAATCCATTTATTTTGCGATGCGCATTAATGCCTGCCATGAGACCTTGGCAAGCTGCTTCTTCATAACCCGTAGTACCATTGATCTGCCCTGCAAAATATAAGTTATCGATGAGGCGCGTTTCTAAAGTAGCCTGCAGCTGAATAGCAGGAAAATAGTCGTATTCGATGGCATAGCCTGGCCGAAACATCTTGGCGTTTTCAAACCCAGGAATGGCTTGTAGGGCTTGGTACTGTACCTCTTCTGGCAATGAACTAGAAAACCCATTTACATATACTTCTACCGTGTTCCAACCTTCTGGTTCTACAAAGATTTGGTGACGTTCTCTTTCAGCAAATCGAGTTATTTTGTCTTCTATAGAAGGGCAATAGCGAGGGCCTTTACCTACAATGCGCGCATTAAATAGGGGTGACTGGTCGAAACCTGTTTGTAGGATGTCGTGGACCTTTTGGTTAGTATATGTGATGTGACAACTCCTTTGTTTGGTTAGCGGAGTGGTGATATCTGAGAACGAGAATTTACCTGGATTTTCATCTCCAGGTTGCTCATCCATTCTCGTATAGTCAAGCGACCTACTATCTACCCGGGGGGGGGTGCCTGTTTTCATGCGTCCAGATTCGAATCCCAATTTGATCAATTGTTCTGTAAGCCCAGTAGCTGATTTTTCTGCTGTACGCCCCCCATTGAATTGCTTCTGACCGATATGTATAATGCCATTCAAGAAGGTACCATTGGTTAGTATGACCGCTTTACTACGTATAGTCAACCCCATACCTGTTTTGATACCTACCGCCCTTCCATCTTCTACATGTATTTCTTTAACCATGTCTTGCCAAAAATCGACCTTATCTATTTTTTCGAGTGCCAGTCGCCATTCTTCTGCAAATCGCATCCGATCACTTTGTGCCCTGGGACTCCACATAGCAGGTCCCTTGGACTTATTCAGCATCCGGAATTGAATCATGGACTTATCGGTAATGATGCCCGACATCCCTCCCAGTGCATCTATCTCTCGGATGATTTGTCCTTTGGCTATACCTCCCATCGCAGGGTTGCAAGACATCTGTGCGATTGTTGCCATATTCATGGTAACCAATAGCACGCGAGACCCCATATTGGCAGCAGCGGCAGCAGCCTCACAACCTGCATGCCCAGCGCCCACTACAATGATATCATATTCTGTAAACATAGGTTGAAATTTTGAAGCGTTACCGAAGTAGTGAGCCCATGTAGTAATCATTGTGGCCAATATACACCATGCACGGCCGTCATCGCGAGGCCACATAGTGGCCGTGGCGATCCATTATCATGGTTTTAGGAATGATTCCTTGAAATATCCATTCATTAGACTTCTTTCAAAACCCCACCAACTCTCAGCCCCAAACTTACTGGATACCCGCATTCGCGGGTATGACAGCACTGGTGAAGTTGTTCTAAGCGTGAGAGAAGAAGGCTACCGACTATTAATATCTAACATTACAAAGTTTTGAAAGAAGTCTATTATGGATTGCTTCGCTACGCCCGCAATGACGCAACCCATCACCATCCCTGTCATCGTCATCGCGATTCATTATCATGGTCGCAGGAGTGGGTTTCTGCAACTTCATATTTTTTATTTGCTTCTTCAGTCGCTTTCGTCACTGCAAAGCTGCGCAGCTGCTGTGGCAGTCCCTCGCAATGACGGTATAGTGTCTTATCGCAGTATTCCCACGACCCTGATGCAAGCGTTTTCGCTTGCACACCCCACCCCCTCCGTCAGTAACCTTGCAAAAATAACCAATTTATTCGTATAACTTGCGTAAGTCGTACGTCCAAAATAAGAGACTGTTCCACGTGGAACATATAGTTCAATTATCAATCATATAAATATTCATCACTTGGCTCCAGTCGAGCAACCACTTTACATGATCTATTTACCCTATATTCCCCCAATTAGCATAAGTATTGCTTGCTAACTGATTTTTAAGAACAAGATGATAAGGTTGTTCTAATAGTGGGTCTGCTTGTATCACTTGTTTGGCTGCCTCTCTAGCCATCTGTAAGATGGAGTTGTCTTGTCGTAGATCTGCAATTTTTAAATTCAGCGCACCACTTTGTTGTATGCCCATGAGGTCTCCAGGGCCCCTCAGACGTAAATCCATATCTGCTATCTCAAACCCATCATTGGTGGCTATCAAAGCTTGGATCCGTTCTCTACTTTTTGCACTGATTTGATAGTCAGTCATCAAAATACAATAAGCTTGGTCTTGGCCTCTTCCTACACGTCCACGCAGCTGATGCAGCTGGGATAACCCAAAATGATCTGCATTTTCAATAATCATCACCCTTGCGTTAGGTACGTTCACCCCTACTTCTATCACAGTTGTGGCGACCATCATTTTTGTTTCTCCCTTGGCAAAACGCTGCATTTCATATTCTTTATCAGCGGCTTTCATCTTGCCATGCACAATGCTGATAGGTGTTCCAGGAAAAGCACGGGATATACTCTCATATCCATCCATCAAACTTTTGTAATCTACCTTTTCGGAGTCCTCGATGAGGGGATAGACTACATATACTTGTCCACCTTGTGCTATTTGTTTCTTGATAAACCCAAACACCTTGAGTCGCTGGGCGTCATAATAATGCGCTGTTTTAATAGGCTTTCTGCCTGCAGGCATTTCGTCAATGGTAGATACGTCTAAGTCGCCATAGAGGGTCATAGCCAAGGTACGCGGGATAGGGGTGGCTGACATAATAAGCACATGGGGAGGTAGTGATGGGGCATCTCTTTGCCATAGCTTCGCCCTTTGCATGACCCCAAAACGGTGTTGTTCGTCAATGATGCTTAAGCCTAGGTTTTTAAATAGCACCTCTTCATTCAAAAGGCTATGAGTACCAACAAGAATATCTATATTTCCTTGTGCTAATTCAATTAATATCCTTTTCCGTTCACTCCCAGTCGTAGAACCAGTCAATAGTCCCATACGCAATGGCAAGTTAGCAGCAAACTCCACTAGCTTATTGTAATGTTGTTCGGCTAATATTTCTGTAGGAGCCATCATAGTTGCCTGGCTTCCACTGCTTACCACAAGGAGCATTGCCAAAAAGGCTACCATGGTTTTGCCACTTCCCACATCTCCCTGTAAAAGCCTATTCATCTGGTTGCCTGATCGTAGGTTGGTGTAAATCTCTTTCACTACGCGCTTTTGTGCGTCCGTCAAAGGGAAAGGTAAGCTAGATTCATAAAACTGATGCAAAAGCTGTGTATCTCTGTATACCTTTCCTGCTTGTTTCTCCATGCGTAATTGTCGCGTTTGTAGGAGTCTTAGTTGGATGTAAAATAACTCTTCATACTTTAGGCTCAAACGGGCTTTTTGTAACATCTCTGCGCGCTGTGGGAAGTGTATATGGGTGAGTGCTGCTCGTTTATCTAAGAGCTGGTAACGAGTGCGTATATAATCTGGTAAAGCTTCTGGTACATGTGTAGGAAGTTGGCCTAACAGATTTTGCTGTATCCTTCGTAATAACTTACTATCCAAATGGCCTTTTTTTAGCTTTTCTGTGGTATGATAAACAGGAATAAAAGTTTCTTGCTGCTCCTTTTGTGGATGATAGAGCTCCATTTCAGGATGTATCATGGTGTAGCTTCCATTGTACACGCTCAGCTTCCCATATACTTGATAGATGATACCGGGTTGTAATTGCTTCATCATATGACTAAGCTTTTGAAACCAGACCAGACGTATTGTTCCTGTCTCATCTTGGAAGATAGCCTCTAGCCTTTTTTTGTTTTTGCTACCAACAACTTGGGGTGGCTGTATGGTCCCTCTAAGCTGTACTTGCTGTAGATCGGCTTGTAGGTCTTTGATTTGTTGAATTTGAGAGCGGTCTTCGTAGCGAAATGGATAGTATTGGATAAGATCGGCTATCGTATAAATCCGCAATTCTTTTTGAAGTAAAGCAGCTTTGATAGGACCTACACCTTTGAGGTATTCAATCGAAGTTTGAAATGTTAGTTGCATGTATATGACTAAAATACATGCTAAATATAAGATTTTTGTTAATATACAATCACTCTTCTATACAATTTTAAGGGTTTGTTACTAGAATTTCTTGACTAGGC
>CAZZEE010000101.1:1880-4993 GCA_964652695.1 uncultured Cytophagales bacterium | reverse complement strand
ACAATCACCGTATATTTAATGCCAAAGAAAACAAATTATTGGCTAGTTCTCAATACTTTTGCAATAGATTTATAATAAAGCTCTTTTCAAAACCAATTATTTTGTTTTCTGGGAAGCAAGGAATGTGTGGGAACCGGATGTCATCGCGAGGGAGCGAAGCGACCGTGGCGATCCATAATTCCAAATATTTGTCACTCGGCAATAGCTGAGGCTATTGATAAGGTGCAAAAGTGAATATCAACATATGCAGTATCATGATATAGAAAGCTTACTGGGTGCCTCTGCAGAAGATTTGCTCACGCATCAGTGTAAAACGATAGATAGAAGGCTACTCCACTTACCTAGTATCGATAGTATAGATCAAAACTTTGTACCTTCCAGTAGAAGTCCACAAGTTCTTAAAAGCCTCAGTGCACTCTATCATCATGGCAGGTTAGCCCATACAGGTTACCTCTCTATCTTGCCCGTAGACCAAGGGATAGAACATACAGCTGGTGCTGCCTTTGCTCCCAACCCCATTTATTTCGATCCTGAAAACATTATCAAACTAGCTATAGAAGGCGGGTGTAATGCAGTGGCTGTCACATTGGGAACATGGGCTATCATAGCTAGGAAGTATGCGCATAAAATCCCTTGTATTGTAAAATTAAACCATAACGAACTGTTGACCTATCCCAATCAGTATAACCAAGTATTGTTTGGCTCTGTCAAGGAAGCTTGGAATATGGGTGCTACGGCTGTAGGGGCTACTATTTACTTTGGCTCTGAGCAGGCTAGTCGGCAAATACAAGAAATAGCTCAGGCTTTTGAGCGAGCACATGAACTAGGAATGGCTACGATTTTATGGTGTTATGCCCGGAATAGTGCCTTTAACACTCCACAGGCTGACTATCACTTGGCAGCTGATATCACAGGCCAGGCTAATCACTTGGGTGTTACTATCCAAGCAGATATCATCAAGCAAAAGCTACCTACGTTCAATCGGGGATTTGTGAACTTGAAGTTCGGGAAAACACATCCCCAAATGTATACGGAGCTTACTTCAGAACATCCAATCGACCTTTGTCGTTACCAAGTAGCCAATTGCTATATGGGTAAGATTGGTTTGATTAATTCAGGTGGTCCTGCGGAAGGAGCTAACGACTTAGCAGAGGTTGTCAAAACCGCTGTCATCAATAAACGAGCAGGAGGAAGTGGGTTGATCAGTGGTAGGAAAGCTTTTCAGCGACCTATGCAAGAAGGTATCGCATTGCTGCATGCTATACAAGATGTATATTTAGAGTCTAGGATTGACATAGCTTAAAATAGGTAAGCGTTCCATATTATTGATGAGCAATTATTTGAATGATCTTAATTATTAAGTAGGGAACTTGCTGTTTCGTCATTGCGACTGCAACGACTCTTTGAGTCTCGCAGTGACAGGGCGATCGCAATGACGGTTTTATGTAACCTTGAACGTATACTAAAATAACCGTAAAATAAATTGCCTATGGCCTGGTTTACAAGAAAGCAAAAAGGTATTCTCACCCCTACCGCCCATAAGAAAGAAACCCCTGATGGATTGTGGTACAAGACACCTAAGGGAACCATCGTACACATTCAGGATCTGAAAGATAATGCCTATGTATGTCCAGAAGATGGCTATCATGTGCGGATAGGGTCAAAAGAATACTTTGAATTACTCTTTGATAACAAACAGTTTACGGAGATAGCCCCCAACCTTGTATCTGCCGATCCATTGCAATTTGTGGATAGTAAACCTTATACCCAGCGGGTAGCCCAAGCCCAACAAGATACCAAGCTCAAAGATGCTGTTCAAGTAGGCTGTGGCACCATGAATGGTATTCAGTTGGTGATCGCCTGTATGGACTTTAATTTCATTGGCGGATCCATGGGGTCGGTGGTAGGGGAGAAGATAGCTAGGGCGATTGACCATGCGATGGAGCAAAAAATGCCTTTGCTGATTATCTCCAAGTCAGGTGGAGCTCGTATGATGGAAGCTGGTCTTTCTTTGATGCAGATGGCTAAGACCTCAGCGAAGCTCTTACAGCTTTCCAAAGCCAAGTTGCCGTATATATCTTTGCTGACAGACCCTACTACTGGTGGAGTCACAGCTTCTTTTGCCATGCTGGGTGACTTTAATATTGCAGAACCAGAGGCGTTGATTGGCTTTGCAGGGCCCCGGATTATTCGAGATACGATTAAGCGAGACCTGCCTAAAGGATTCCAGACATCTGAGTTTGTCTTATCGCATGGCTTCTTAGACTTTATTGTGGACCGCAGGATGTTGAAGGCGACCTTGACGAGGTTACTGAATATGCTGGATAAATAAAGATGCGTCAATCGCTTGGCTCCAGCCAAGTGACCACTATTTTAGTGGCTATGGATACTGTGGTGACAGGATTCTTTCCTGATATACCCGACTAACCATTAAAAGTGGTGCCAGGGTTTTTCCCTGGCACCACCTAGAGCATCTATGGGAATACGCAAGAAGCAGCTTTATCATGATAAAAGCATATTTTTTATCACCACTACCTGTTATCGTTGGTTACCATTATTGTCTATTGGTGATTCTATGCAGATTGTCTTAGAAAGTCTTAATTTTAGTGCTGCTAAATATGAGGCAACGATCTTGGGCTATGTATTGATGCCTAACCACATTCACTTGATCGTTCACTTTGTTAGTGGAAAGGATCGCGTGGGCTTTATGAGGGACTTTAAAAGGTATACTGCGCTGAACGTACGTAAGGAAATAGAATCACATAAGCCGGCTTATTTACAAGCTATATACCATAAAGGCCATGGTCAGCAGTATAAGATCTGGCAGGATAGGTTTGATGAGCTTTATTTAGAGTCTAGAAGCTTATTGGAGGCTAAGTTGGACTACATACATAACAATCCATTGCAGAGTTATTGGAACTTGGCTACAAAACCATCGGATTACTTATATAGCAGTGCGTTGTTTTATGAAGAAGGTGCTCAAAATAAAGTTATAGTCAGGCATTATAGGGATTTTGTTTAGAGAAAGCGCCAGGGAGTGCCAGGGAAGAACCCTGGCACCACAATAAGGTAGCGTCAGGAAGAAATCCTGACACTACGGCTGTGGCACCACA
>CAZZEE010000101.1:0-1780 GCA_964652695.1 uncultured Cytophagales bacterium | reverse complement strand
GGAAGAACCCTGGCACCACAATAATCAGCTAATAGAATTAGATAAGTAAGATAGGATGCCAGGGAAGAACCCTGGCACCACAATAATCAGCTAATAGAATTAGATAAGTAAGATAGGATGCCAGGGAAGAACCCTGGCACCACAATAATCAGCTAATAGAATTAGATAAGTAAGATAGGATGCCAGGGAAGAACCCTGGCACCACAATAAAAATAAACAAGCTATGTGTGGAATTGTTGGATATATCGGGCATCGCGAAAGTTGCCCTACCGTTTTAAAAGGATTAGCCAGATTAGAGTACAGAGGCTATGATAGTGCAGGTCTTGCATTTATCAACCATGGGCTTCAGGTATATAAAAAAGCAGGGAAAGTACAAGATCTAGCAGACTTGGTAGCTCAACAGCCCGTACATAGTCATGTTGGCATGGGGCATACCCGTTGGGCTACACACGGGGCTCCCAATGATGCCAATGCCCATCCGCATCTTTCTGCTTCTGGTAAACTAGCCATCATACACAATGGTATTATCGAAAACTACCATACACTCAAACAAGAGCTAATCAACAAAGGCTACATCTTCCAAAGCGATACGGATACCGAGGTGCTGATTAACTTCATCGAAGACATAAAAGTATCTAACCAATGCTCTTTAGAAGAGGCAGTTCGTTTAGCCCTTCCTCAAGTAGTGGGTGCCTATGCTATTATCATTATGTCAGAAGATCTGCCTACTACCCTGATTGCGGCTAAAAAGAGCAGCCCCATGGTGGTGGGTATAGGTCAGGGTGAATTCTTTATTGCCTCTGACGCTACACCTATCTTAGAATATACGGACCAAGTAGTCTATCTGAATGATGATGAGATTGCTGTGATCAAGGATGGTAAATTGTTGTTAAGTGACACGAAAAATGTGCCTGTAACACCTTATATCCAAAAACTAGAAATGGAGCTGGCAGCCATAGAAAAAGGCGGCTTTGAACACTTTATGCTCAAGGAGATATTTGAGCAACCTACTTCTATAGCCGATTGCATGCGTGGGAGACTAGATGCCCTGCATAAGCGCATTAAGTTAGGAGGAATTGAGCCCTATATGGATCAGTTAGTCCATGCACCTAAAATCACTATTATAGCCTGTGGCACATCGTGGTTAGCTGGCATGGTGGCAAAATATGTATTTGAAGAACTGTGTAGGATACCTATCAACGTAGAATATGCATCTGAATTCCGTTACCGCAATCCCATTATTCAACCAGGGGATATGATATTGGCTATCTCCCAATCGGGAGAGACAGCTGATACCCTTGCTGCCGTGAAGTTGGCGCAAGAGCAAGGAGCAACAGTATTGGGTATTTGTAATGTGGTTGGTTCTTCTATTGCTCGAGCAACCCAGGCAGGTATTTATACCCATGCAGGGCCCGAAATAGGGGTGGCGAGCACCAAGGCCTTTACAGCACAGCTGACAGTCTTGAACCTCTTGGCCCTATCATTGGCCCGACAAAGAAATACGATTACTTCAGCGACCTTTGATGAGTTAGTTAACGAGTTAGCTAATCTTCCTAGTAAGATTAAATCCATGTTACAGCAAGCATCTAAACTGCAAGAGCTAGCCTACTTATTCAAGGATGCTACTAACTTTTTATACTTGGGTAGGGGATATAACTATCCTGTTGCCTTAGAAGGAGCACTCAAACTTAAAGAACTATCTTATATACATGCAGAAGGCTATCCTGCTGCAGAGATGAAACACGGACCTATTGCCTTGATCGATCAAGATATGCCTGTG
>CAZZEE010000100.1:0-4998 GCA_964652695.1 uncultured Cytophagales bacterium | reverse complement strand
ATCTCAGCATTTAAATTACGCAAGAAGTCTAATATAGTATATGTAGAATAAGTCCTCTTACAACAACTAAAATAAAGGAGATTGTACCAGTTCACACCTTCACACCTACCTATAAAAGGGTTACGAAGCAAAAGATCCGCCTTTGAGAAAATGGCGTAGGGATGTAGGGAGCTCACTCCATACACTCGATTGTGCCAGGAGTAGTTCCTGGCACCACAAGTAGCATGGCTTGAGGGAAGTAAACTAGGGAAGTGGGATAGTCTGCAGCTTGAGTTGGGCATAAACAAAGTGGTGGCAGGAATTACTTCCTGCCACTCCAAAATGCCTTTGCGAACCCCGATAGGGGTGTGGTAACCTTTCCAGTAGCAGGGATTTTTGCCTACTTGCTGCATGGCTAGCAAAAAGTAGGTGGCCGAAGGCTATGCTTGGGGTAATAAGAACAACTTTTTCAACATCTGCTATTGCTATTCAGGCAGTTGCTAGCTGAATACATATGCGTGGACGTTTACAAAAGATTGATTGATTTACGATCAATAATTGTCAATCGGCAGGAGCTGAGCGACTGTCAGAGTGAACAAACTGGCTTTAGTTATCTTATCCTTAAGCCTCTTTTAACCTCCAATTAATAATAGCTATAGAGCCTAGGATCATACCTATGCCTATATAAGAAGTTAGGTATAGTTGCTCCCCTAAGCCAAAATAGGCAAATATAGTCCCAAATACGGGCTCTAACATCAGGATGACAGATGTTTTGAAAGCACCTAAATCGCGCTGTGCTTTATTTTGTAGCCAGTAGGCTAAGCTAGACCCTCCAATGCCACAAAAGATAATAGCAACCCACGTATTTAGTTGGCTAGGTAGCTGAAAGGTGCCGTTAGTTAGTATCAGTACAAAACCTGCAAATACTACCAAGCTTACCATTTGCAAAAAAGTCAAAGCAAAAGCATTATCAGAAGTGGAATACCTATCTAGTACGTAAATATAGATAGCCATACACAATGCGCAGACAAGTGTATACACGATCCCCAGGGTACCTGTCTGCTCAAAGCTATGCGTCAATAATCCTAACCCCCCCAAACAAATTAAAGAAGTGACAATATCGAACACACTAGGCATCTGTTTATTGATGATGAACCGAATAATCAGCACGAAGACAATGTAAAAGCCTGTTAAGAATCCTGATAAGGAGGCAGAGATGGTTTCCAATCCAAGGGTCTGTGAAAACATTAACCCTATTTGCAACAGGCCTAGGTTTATACCCTGCTTAAGTAATTTTTTATTGAGCGAAATAGGATAAAAAGCCAAAATAGGCAACAGAGAAATAGTGGCTACCGAATACCTAAAAAATAGAAAAGCAGTAGAAGAAATTTCTTGTAAAGCTAACTTGGTAAAAAAGAATCCCGCTCCCCAAAACACAGTAGCAAGAATCATTAGGAATATAGACATACAAAAGATTGGTAGAAGTTCTTAAATCTGCCTATAAAAAGGCTGAAACTAGGTTCAAAGATAGCGGACGTGTTCTTCATTCACAAATCTAGACTACTCCACTGCTGTGTTGTATGGTGGTACTGATAAGAGCCTATCTAAGACCTTATTTTGAATGGTAAATAAGGAAAGCTTGCAAAGTCTGGTAAAAAAATAACCATCCATCTAAGCGCAAAATTTCCTGGATTATCACTTCCTTTCTACAAGCCTAGGCCATGACGGTTCATAACGGCTGTGGCAGCCCCTCGCAATGACAGGGGCCTGGATGACAGCTGCACATTACTCCTTCATGGCCAGGGCTAATCACGCAAACCTATACCCAATTAACAATACCAGAAATGAAAACTTTTTTCATTGATCCTAGCTTCATTTTATCATTTTCTATGCTATTTTAAGAAAAATATTGTTTTATAGAACTTAACCCGATATATTAAATTAACAACCAAGGGAAAACCCCCATTTAACTTTGTATACAACATGGCTATAATCGGTAAGAAAGCACCTATATTTCAAGCGCCCGCAGTAATCAATGGACGTGATATTATACAAGACTTTTCTTTGGCTCAATTCTTAGGAAAAAAAGAGGTCCTGTTTTTCTTTTATCCCAAAGACTTCACGTTTGTTTGTCCCACCGAGCTGATAGCTTTCCAAAACGCATTAGATGATTTTGAAGAACGAGGCGTAGCTATAGTAGGTTGCTCTACAGATACGGAAGAAACGCATCTAGCCTGGCTCAAGACCCCCAGTACTCAAGGTGGCATCATGGGTATTACGTATCCCCTAGTAGCCGATGCAGCCAAAACCATTGCTGCTAACTACGGGGTGTTAGCCGGTAACTGGGAACATGATGAGGATGGGAATCTTGGTTTTGTTGGTGCCCCTGTTGCTTATAGAGGCACTTTTTTCATTGATAAGCAAGGGATAGTACGACATGAATCCATCAATGAATTATCACTAGGTAGAAATATTGCCGAATTCCTGCGTATCGTAGACATGTGGCACCACATAGAAAAACATGGAGAGGTTTGCCCAGCGAACTGGACAATGGGGAAGGAAGCCATGCGTGCTACTCCGACAGGTGTAGCGGACTACCTAACAAAAAACATGAATAACTAATCTATATGGCAGGTACTGCTACGAAAATTTATATAAATCTTGTATTTTGTCAAAAAAAATGCTAACTAGGGGTCCTTCTAGGATTTTTCCTGAAGAAAATAGCTCTATATATGTTATGTATAGATGTAGATAATCTTGCTAAACGAGTATAAAGCTAAAAAATTAAGAAGTCACGCAAGTGGAGGTTGGAAATAAGCTAGTTAATAATCATGTACCAAATAATATATGTTTAAATCCAATAATTATGGAAAGTAATGAGAAGTTCGGAAAGATACGTAGTATTGTCTTCCCTATATATAAGAGTGAGCTAAGGAAGTTTATTCCCCTCACTTCAATCTTTTTCTTCATATCATTTAACTACTCCATATTGAGGAGTTTAAAAGATATGTTTATTATGCGATATACAGTTCCAGAGGTTTTTTATTATCTCAAGTTATTTGGTGTGATGCCATCTATCATCTTACTAACTATTATTTATTCTAGAGTTACTAAGAAAGTGGGGCGTGATGCTAGGTTTAATATAGTTATTGCATATTTTTTGGTATTCTTAGCATTAATCTACTTTTTTCTTATCCCTAATTTAGAACACCTACGCTTCGATCACTTAGCAGATAAATTGACCCAAAGCTCTCCTAAGATGGTGGGGCTGTGGGAAGCGATTAGATATTGGCCTTTATCTCTATTATATATCAATGCCGAAGCTTGGGGAACTCTTGCATTGGGTGTTCTCTTCTGGACTTTTGTCAATGAAATCACGCCTTCCAAACAAGCCAAACGTTTCTATTCATTTTTATCCATAGGAGCAAGCATTGGCTTGATGGTAGCAGGAGAGTTCTTGGTAATGTTTAAGAAAGATTTTAACTTTCAACTGGGAATTGTAACCTTATTTACGGGTATTCTGTTGGTCATATACAATATCTTTGCTAAAGACATTATAAAAAACCCAGCCCTTTACCAAGTAGATCATAAGCCCAAGGCTAAAAAGGCAAAGATGTCTTTCTTAGAATCTTTTAAGTTCTTGATCAAGTCTCAACACCTAGCGCTAATAGCTATTGTAGTCTTGAGCTATAATATGTTTATTAGTCTCTTCGAAGCTGTTTGGAAATCAGGTATTAAAGAATTAATGATCTCAACCAATGACCCAACAATATCAGCAGAGATATATGGGGCTCAGAATACGTATTCTGGTATAGCAACCCTCTTGTTAACTTTCTTCTTTTCTGCACCTATCATGAGAAAAGGATGGAAATTTGCTGCTTCCTTTACGCCGGTAGTAGCCTTGGTTTGCACCGTCATCTTTTTTGCATTCTTATATTTCCAAGATGGATTAAGTAATCTAACCACCATGCTGGGTATAACACCCATCTTGTTCGCTGTTATAGTGGGGCTTGCCAACGTTGTATTCATCAAATCAGCTAAGTACATCTTATTTGATCCTACCAAAGAGCAAGCTTATCTACCACTCGATGAAGAGGCTAAAGTACGAGGAAAAGCAGCTGTAGATGGAGTAGGCTCTCGACTTGGCAAAAGCTTGGGTTCATTCATTTTAACCATGGTATTATTACCCCTCTTAGGAGGTGGACACATAGAAAACGTACGAAATTATGTTTTTGTACTCCTGCTCTTAATACTTGTTGGCTGGTTAATAGCTATCCGCAAACTAAGTAGTAAACTCAATGAGCTAACTGAGGAACACGAAGGGCAAGAAAAACAGGAAGAAACAACTAAGTAATAGGTTGGTTGTTAGCTTACGAAGCTGTCTATAAGGGAGTGATACTTGTAGACAGCTTTTTTATTATCCTGCTTCTAAGCTCTAGCCTAGTATGCTGTCTTCTGGCAAGGGAGGAGAGGATTCAACCCTAAGAGATTAAACCTTACTAGCCGAAAACGTACTTTTTTAGACTTACTTCCGCTATATCTTGTATGGTCATACCCCCTCGTCATTGCGAAGAACTGCCACAGCCGCTATGAGACTTCGCAGTGACGGAAGTGACTGCGCCCAACCCCGAAGGGCTCGTCACTGTGTAAGCCTGTAGGGTGTTGCTTCATTTTGCAAGAAGTCTATTCATACACAAATTTCTTTAAGTGGTCGGCTGGTGTTGTTATGATCCAGCATTTAACATAGTAGAACCAAGCATGCTTTTACATCCAAGTCCAATTGTTAAGATGGTCCTTTTTTCCTCAAATCCTGACCGTTTGAGGCGATTTTATGTAGGTAAGAAGTTGAAATTTATAGCATATACCTTCTTGGAACAAATACACCATATTTCTACTAATGCTGGCCTGGTAATTGTAGATAGGCAATTTTCTCCCGAAATGGAAAATCCACTCAATGGTTTTTTTATTTATAACGTGCAGAGTACCCATAAAAAATGGAACATGAACGCTTGTACTATT
>CAZZEE010000099.1:0-5008 GCA_964652695.1 uncultured Cytophagales bacterium | reverse complement strand
TTACCTCATTTATCCAGCTGCTCCTGTAATAGTTGGATAAATTCTCCGGATTCAACAGGCGGTAAATTAGTTGTCTCTTTTACTAAGTCAACAGGCCGTTTGCCCGCTTTATTTTTAGCGTCGATCTCTGCACCAGACTTACATAGTATCTGTGTAATCTCTTTCATAACCCCTATATTCTCCTTCGTAGTGTGGCGTACAACCTCATGAAGCAGGGTTTCTCCATTTAGTTCCTTCTTATTGACATCTGCTTGATATTGGATGAGTGCTGCTACCAAAGTGGGGTCTTGACGATAAATAGCCCCATATAGTGGAGAGGCTGCATCAGGACCAAATTGATTGGGATCTGCGCTCGCTTCTAATAGCGATGAGATGAGTTCGAGAGAGAAGCGTCTACAAATCGCCTGTGATAAGGGTGTATGGCCTAATATATCTTTTTGATTAAGTATCTCTTGAACTTTCTCTTGACCTACAGCATTTTGCATTTTATTGAGAAGTAACGTGATGATATTTTCTGCCTCAGTACCTGGTTGAAGTTTATCAACCATCCAAAAAATAGGACTGCGCTTCAGCGTATCTAAACGAGTTACATCCATGGAGGTTGAATGAAGTAACAGCCCAATAGTAGCTATATCTTTCTTTTCTGCGGCGTAATCTAAGGGTGTCATTTTGGTCGTGGTATTGGGCAGGTTAACGAGCTCATTTTGTTGAAGCAGTACCTCCACAAATGATTTTCTCTTATCTGGCGGTAACGTATCGATTGCCTTGGTCAGTAGCGTATGTCCTGTAGGGACTTCTACGTCTTTTATCTTAAGTGGAGATGTAGGATTTTCTAATAACTTTTTTAGCGCTGTAACATCCCCCTTGTTAATGGCTTCGAATAAGTTAGTCCCTGGCTTTTTAAATGTTGCTGGTGCTGTAAATTCTCTATGTTGCTGACTGCAAATAATATTACCTGCTGCCTGTAGCCAGAATGTTAGCGCTACTTGCTCATTTCCTCCAAAATCTAGTTGGCCTAAAGACTGGACATATTGAGCTTTTCCTAATAAGGTGCCAAGGCTGACTTGCTGCAGCACATTACCGGATGCAACGATTTGTACAGTTGGCTGTTGACATTTCCAACATAACACGATATCATGCACTTCCTTGCTACTAACATTCATGACCTTATACTTGATATAGCCTGATTCAGGATGCTCGATGACTAGCTTTAAGGGCTCCTGCTGGCATTTGATAGCTAGGAGCTTGCCTATAGGCCCTAATATATTGTCTTCCATGCGCATGAGTTGAAAGCTAAATTCACCAACTAGGCCGTCATTCCATTGGATGGGAAAAGTTTTGATGAGGTCCTTTCCTGCTGCCAGGTTTATTGTTCCTAGGTCGATGCTATATTTCCCGTTTTGTAAAGAAGCATCCTTGATCGTAGCCTGTGTGCCTTCATGGGGTGTGACCTGTAATGCATACTTTCCCGTTACTGCTGATTGCTTATCTTCATGGTGCAAGTTGCAAGTGATAAGCTCACCTATTGGGTCATAGGTTAAGGAAGTAATGTGAAGTTGATGGACAAGAGATGGTTGTGGCTGGTTCTGGGGGAGATCTGTGGAACTAGACTGATACGGGTTGCCACAATTACTCAGCGTATAGAGTATCAATGACAGGAACATGCATAGGCAAGTATGCTTAATGATAGGTAGGGAATGGAGCATCTTAAAAAGAAGATAAGGGAGTGGTGAAGCAGCTAGTGTCTAATAGTCTGTTCAAGATTCTTTCATGACCGTCACTGCGAGCCCCGAAAGGGGCGTGGCAGTCCATAAGGATAGTTATGGATGGCCACGGTCACTTCGTTCCCTCGCCATGACGAGATTAAATGTTACTCACAATCCAGTAAATTAAAGACCATAAATTAGATGATAAATAGGCTCTTATCTAATTATAAGCATTTTTTAGCACACTGTCAAGCTTATGCACCTGTTGATTCTGGCCTATTGTGTAAGGCCTAAACGTGCTTTAATGGGGGTTTATGACTTAGTTGACAGTTCAGTAAGCTTGTTTTTCATCTCTTCCGACATCTGGTCAGTGTTTATACTTTTGTCTGCTCCCGCTAACAATAATTGTTGAGCAATGTTATCATGCTTATTCTCAACAGCTAGCTGCAATGCTGTTTTCCCACCGCTATTCTTCTGATTAAGTATAGTAGTTTTATCCTTGATATTGGTGGACAACTTATTTAATAACTGCTTCATTGTTGCTTCCCTTCCATAATAAGCGGCTAAGTGCAGGGGAGTATTTCCAGTATCGGTTGTAATACCTATATTAATTGAATCTGCTGCTAAAAAACGATTTGTAATCTGTGCATGGTCATCAAGAATATGGGTAATAGCAGTGTGCAAGGGATTAAATCCTGTATTATCGAGGGAATTAACCTGAGCCCCCTTATCCAATAGAACGTTTACAAATTCCCATCCTTGGTCGCCTAGCGATTCAATGGTTTGCGTCAATAAAGTATGCCCTGTCTGGGGATCGCTAGCGTTAATTTTCTTCAAGTTATCTGGGCTATCAAGAAATTTTTTCAATGCTTCTAAATTCTTCTCCTTCACCGCTTCAAATGCAGCTTCAAATGCAGCTTGGCCAACCTCTTTATACCAATAAAATTTAAGTTCCCCTTTATCTTGACCTCCATAAGTTAGTTGCACAGAAAACACGACTGTGCGTTCTGTACCTGGATCAACCTCTAAGGCTATCTCTTCCCAGACATCACCTAACTCACTACCTAGCAAAGAAGTAGCTTCTATGGCGCTGTAAAGGATTTTAGCTGTACTATCAGCAGAATTCTTTTTGATATGGAGTTGCGTGAGAGCCGGATACACAGTATTACTGTCAGTTCCTTGCTGAATCTTGATTTTAAATACCTTGTTAGCTTCAGTCTCTAAGCTAGTAGGACCTATTGCTACCAACTGGAGGCTAACTGGTAAAACAGGAAGTTGAAAGTTCACCGGCTGCTCGCTATAACGGGTATCGTCACTTCCGCGGGTTAGCCAAAAAGTAAATAGGGCACTTGCATTCTTCCCAAAGTCAAGCTGACCCAAGCTGTCTATGGATTGCGATGTTTCCTCCCTCACAGGCCCAACGGTCATTTCTTGGACAATGCTGGTTGACTTGGTGATTTGAACGCCTGGTGTCTCAGTTTCCCAATGCACGACGATATCCGCAATGTCCTCCTTACCTTGATTTTCTATTGTACAAGTTACATCCCCTGAGTTTTGATTATAAGCTAGATCCTTTAATAGGAATACGGATCGATGACATGAAACTAGTACGGGGCTGCCTATAGGCAATGCTACCTTCTCTGTCGCATAGATAACTTGGAATGTGAATTCGCTAGTTAATTTTGTATGCCATTCTACCGTAAAATCTTTTGTGAGTGGTGAACCAGCAGCAGGGATTGCTTCATTGAATTCTATCTCGTACTTTCCGTCCTTCCCAGCAACTTCTTGGGTAGCAGCATCCGTATCCTGGCCTGGTGTTATTTGCAAAATGAGTTTCCCGCTTCTGAATTGCTTGTCTTGATTTTGGATGATACAAGTGATAAGGTTAGTAACTGAATCATAGGCTAAGGAGGTGATGCTGAGCTGAGGAGCTGGCGGTTGTGGCGGTGTTACTTCTTCTGGTTTGTTGGAACTAGGCTTAATAACACCATCGCATTCACAAGAGGTAAAGTGTAAAAAAGTTATGAAGGCAATGATTATAATGGATGATTGCTGAAAAGAGAAACCCTTTTGATTGGTTGGCAACATCATATGCAAGGAGTAATGGCTTGAATAATCGGTTATATACTATAATATAACCTACCTAGGAAGATTTAGCAAGCCTTCTTAAGTCCAAGTATAACTAAAAATCACATGGCAGTTTGTACAAGAAGTCTAATTAAGGGGTAGTTGGCGTTAATAACTCTTTCATTGTTTTTTGATCACTTGCTGACATAAACCTAAAGTTGCCTTCTTTATCTGAAAGATAACCAGCAGGAGTAAGCCCCTTGTTATTTTTTATATGGATAGATGCCGCTGCTCCGTTGTCAAGCAATAGTTGAACCATTTCAACTTTACCAGTCCACACTGCTGCATGTAACGGGGTGTCCCCCTCTTTATTTTGCTGATTGATTTTATTGTTACTTACTTGTAACAAGGCTTTAGCTGCCTCTATATTTCCATTGTGAATAATCCTATATAAGGGGGAATTATTTTGGTTGTCCAACATATCGGGATCTGCTCCACACTTTAATAATAATTGAATCGTATCACTTTTAGGATTGTATTGTGCCATAGCTGCTGCTAGATGCAAGGGGGTCTTCCCTGTTCGAGTATCCTTTGTATTTAGTAAGTCGGTTATTTGTTTCTTGTTATTGCCCTGGTTCTGCAGTTTATCCAATAACTTCTGCATTGTTGTTGCATCCTGTTGTTCAACAGCCGCATGGAACGGAGAATATCCCCATTGACTGGGGATCATTAAATTCAGCTTATCATCTGCTAACAAGCGATCGACTATATTTTCCCTGTTATTAATAATAGCATAATGTAGCGGGGTAAGGCCACTTATACTATTACGTGTATTAGGGTCAGCACCCTTTTCCAACAATTCTTCAATATATTTTAGTCCTATATCCCTGTCTAATGAGTAAATAGCTCTTGTTAGTAGGGTATCTCCTGCCCCCCAACCCGCTGTATTTGGATCATTGTTATTGATCGTGGTACGGTCTAGTGTTTTTTGAAAGGCCTCAAAATCCCCTCTGCGCATTGCTTCAAAAGCATCTTTAGCCTCTTGCTTATACCAGTCAACCCTAACTTTACCACGCTTTTCTTTATCATATAGAAGTTCTACGAAAAGTATTACATTTTTTTCTGTGCCTGGATCAACAACAAATTCCAATATACCTGGAATGCTACCTGATAGATCGGTGCCTATTAACGAAGTAACTGCTTGGTTTTTGTAAAGAATTTTCGCTGAGCTACGT